>CAZPIF010000269.1:0-2507 GCA_964586565.1 uncultured bacterium | reverse complement strand
ATAGTAAAAATTCTAACCAAGAGAGTTAGGGACATTAATAAAAAATTTACTGAATATCATCAAGAAGGTATTTAACAACATTTGGGTCGGCTAGAGTTGAAGTGTCGCCCAAGTCCTCAATATCCCCCTCTGCTATCTTCCTTAATATTCTCCTCATAATCTTTCCTGATCTAGTTTTAGGAAGAGCAGGAGTATATTGTATTTTATCAGGTTTAGCATGAGGACCTATCTCTTTTAACACAGAGCTTAATATATTATCACGGATTTTATTCGAGACATCTTCGCCAGTCATTAACGTCACAAATGCATATATACCTTGACCTTTAATTTCATGAGCATATCCAACAACTGCTGCTTCTGCAACACCCTTAGCCTTACCTATTGCACCTTCGACTTCTGCGGTCCCAATTCTATGTCCTGAAACATTTAATACATCATCCACTCTGCCTGTTATCCAATAGTAACCATCTTCATCTCTTTTAGCTCCATCACCAGTAAAATAATAACCAGGAAATTTAGAAAAATAGACATCAACAAATCTCTCATGATCACCATAGATAGTACGCATTTGCCCTGGCCAACTTGATTTTATAGCAAGTAAACCTGAAACATTATCACCGTGAACCTCATCACCATTTTCTGTTAATAAAACGGGCTCAATACCAAAGAATGGAAATGTTGCAGCACCAGGCTTCGTAGATATAACACTTGGAAGAGGCGTTATTAAAATTCCCCCTGTTTCAGTTTGCCACCATGTGTCAACAATTGGGCATTTTCCTTTACCAATAATCTGATCGTACCATTTCCACTCAGGCTCTTTGATTGGCTCACCAACGGTTCCCAAGATTTTTAATGAATTAAGATCTCTATTTTGAACCCAATCATCACCTTCTTTCATGAGAGCACGTAGTGCTGTAGGTGCAGTATAGAATTGATTAACCCTATGTTTGTCGATAACATCCCAAAACCTACCAAAATCAGGATAATTTGGTACACCTTCAAACATAAGAGTTGTTGCTCTATTCGATAGTGGACCATACACTATGTATGAGTGACCAGTAATCCAACCTAAATCTGCAGTACACCAGTAAATATCGCCTGGATTATAATCAAAAACATATTCATGTGTAATCGATACATAAGTTAGATAACCTCCAGTAGTATGTAATACTCCCTTTGGCTTACCAGTAGAACCAGAGGTATACAATATAAAAAGTGGATCCTCTGCATCCATTACTTCAGGTTTACAAATTGAACTGACACCTGATGTTGCCTCATGCCACCACAAATCTCTTTTTGAATCCATTGTTACTGGCTCTCCTGTTCTTTTTACTACAATAATATTTTTTATTGTTGGAGTTTCTTTTACAGCAACTTCAGCATTCATCTTCATTGGTATATTTTGTTTTAAACCACGTACACCTGTATCTTGAGTAATTAATAATTTGCAATCTGAGTCATTTATTCGGTCTCTCAAAGAATCACTGGAAAAAGCACCAAAAACAACAGAGTGCACGGCACCAATACGTGCACATGCTAAAACTGCAATCGCAAGCTCAGGTATCATTTGCATGTAAACACAAACCCTGTCACCTTTTCCGACACCAAGATCTTTCAAGGCATTTGCAAATTGGGAGACTTCTTTTAATAATTCTTTGTAAGAATATTTTTTTGACTGGTTAGGATCATTACCCTCCCAGATTATTGCAATATCATCTCCATAACCATTTTCTATATGTCTATCAATACAATTATAACATGCATTTAATTTTCCACCAACAAACCATTCAATGATACCATTTTTAAAATCAAATTCCCTTACGGTATCCCAAGATTCATACCACGATATTCTTTTTGCTTTTTCTTCCCAAAATTTGACTGGGTCTTTGATCGACAAATCATAAACTTCTTTATAACTGTCAAATGAAGAGACACGAGAACTTTTAAACAAATCTAATTTCGGAGAGTGACTATCTTTCATAATAAGAATCTATAGCTTCTTATTATGATTAATTTTCTCATATTTACCATCATCTAATCTTTTAACAGACACAAACGTAAATTTCGCTGTACAAGCTAATTGCTTTTCAACCTCTCTAGTTTCTTTATATGCGTCTATTTGTATAACTATTGATGTATTACCCGCAGAAATTATTTTCGCTTCAAAGTTAACCCAATCGCCTACATGAACGGGTTTCTTGAATTCAATTACATCAATAGCTCTTGTTAATGCAGCATCAGCCTTCGTCCCTTTTAAGAAACGATGCACTGCTTTTGAGGCAGAAATATCCATCCACGATACCATTTGCCCTCCAAATAGCGTACCTAAAACATTTGCATCTTGAGGCATCACAAGTTGAGAATATTTTATTATAAATGGATTCATAATTAATTTAGAATTTAGATTAAATATTAATATTAAATATCATTGATATATTATTTAATTGAAAATGCCCCGTTGAAAAACCCTCGGAAAAAACTTTTTTCCCTGAAGAGCACGCCACATC
>CAZPIF010000268.1:0-2509 GCA_964586565.1 uncultured bacterium | reverse complement strand
ACGCCAGATAATATGACAGAGCTTGGATTAACTTGATCCTTACCAGCATATTTTGGCGCGGTACCATGAGTCGCTTCAAATATAGCGTGGCCAGATGTATAATTTATATTAGCACCAGGTGCTATACCTATACCACCTACTATAGCAGCCAATGCATCAGAAACATAGTCTCCATTGAGATTTAGTGTCGCAATAACATCATAATCAGATGGCCGAAGCAAAATTTGTTGCAAAAAAGCATCTGCAATGACATCTTTTACAATGAGTTCATGTCCGTCCTTACTAATAACCTGCCATGGTCCGCCATCTAGATCTTCACTATCATACTGTTTTTTTGCAAGTTCATATCCCCAATCCCTAAATGCACCCTCAGTAAATTTCATAATATTGCCTTTATGAACTAAGGTAACGGATTTTCTTTTCTGTCTCAATGCAAAATCAAATGCAGCTCTAACTAGTCTTTCCGTTCCTTCTTTTGATACTGGTTTAACTCCAAGACTGACTGTATCTGGGAAGCGAATGTTAGTGACGTCCATTTCATCTTGTAAAAATGCTTTAATTTTCTCTAGTTCTGGGGTACCATGCATATACTCGATACCTGCATAAATATCCTCTGTATTTTCTCTAAAAATTACCATATCTACACGATCAGGGTGTTTTACCGGTGAAGGTACACCCTCGAACCATCTTACTGGCCTAACACAGGAGTACAGATCTAGCTTTTGCCTCAGTGCGACGTTTAGAGATCTTATTCCTCCACCAACAGGAGTTGTTAGAGGCCCTTTAATCGCTACAAGATGATTGGTTATAGTGTCTAGTGTGTCCTGAGGTAGCCACTCACCAGTTTCTTGATAAGCTTTTTCTCCTGCTAGAACTTCTAACCAATCTATTCTTTTTGAATCACTGTAAGCAAATTTCACTGCACTATCAAAAACATTTACCGAGGCTTTCCAAATGTCTGGTCCAATACCATCTCCAATTATGAATGGAATCACAGGATGATTCGGAACGTTTAGTTTTCCATCTTCCATCTTTATTAATTTATTTTCAATCATTTATTTAAGTTCCTTATTCGCTTTTCTTATTTGAGGATTTTTTTTCTGTTTCCTTGCTTTTTTGACTTTTCTCAACATTTTCTTTTTTCTTTTTATTTTTATAATCTGTTAAATAAAACCCAGATCCTTTAAAAATCAAACCCGTTCCACCGCTAATAATTCTCTCTACCTCTGAACCATTTTCTTCACATCCAGGGTGTACTTTTAAAGGTGAGCTAGACATTGTTTGAAAGTGCTCAAACCTTTCTCCGCATTTTTTGCAAATATAATCGTATGTGGGCATATATAGAAAGTACCAGTGGATAGGTGCCCACAAATTTAAAAAATATTAATATGAATATTTACTAAATAATGCTTTTTTAACACAAGGTGGAACAAATGCTGAAATATCACCACCATTTTTCGATACGTCTTTGACAACCGTAGAGTTAAGATGAATAAATTTTTCATCAGGCATCATAAAAAGAGAGGTTATACTCTGATTTAGGTGAAAGTTCATCATCGCCATTTGAAATTCAAATTCAAAATCACTGACATGTCTTAGTCCACGAATTATTGCACTGGCACCGGTTTTAACAGCATGATCTACAACCAATCCTTTAAAATCAGTTACATTAATATTATTTAAATCTTTGATGGATTCTTGGATGAGTACTATTCTCTCTTCAATTGAAAAAAGTGGATCTTTTTCCGAATTAATTGCGACAACAAATTCAAGCTCATCAAATAATTTAGCCGCTCGCTTAGCAATGTCTATATGACCATTGTGTATTGGGTCAAATGTTCCAGGATAAATTATTTTGCTCATATTCTATCCCAAAACAATATGCTAGTACCACCATAATTCTTTTTCTTTGCATCCATAAATGGCATCTCCGAACTATTACATTCTAAAATAAATTTACCATTTTTGTTCAATTTTTTAATAGCTCTTTTAGCTAATAGAACAATATCATATTTTAAGTATGGTGGATCGGCAAAAATCAAATCATATTTTCTTGATTTATTAAGAAACCTTAATGCGTCAGCTTTATGAAATAAAAATTCTGGGCCATTTAGAATTTTAGAATTTTTAACAAGTAGCTCTAATGTCTTTTTATTATTTTCAACAAAAGTAATACTATCTGCGCCTCTGCTAGCAGATTCAAATCCAAAAATTCCAGAACCAGAAAATAAATCTAAAACTGAATTAAAATTAAAGGGACGCAGAGTATCAAATATACTTTTTCTGACCCTTGATTTTGTGGGTCTATAGGATAATTTAGAACTGGTTTTTAAATCTATGCCACCAAACCTACCAGCCAAAATCTTCATTTAGTCTTCTAAGACTGATACATAAAATCCAGCACGAGGATTTGGTTTATCAGATTTATTAAACAAAACAAATTTTCTCAATAATATTGAATCATCAATATTGGATATTAAAGCACTAGCCTGAAGTATATCTGCCTTAC
>CAZPIF010000267.1:0-2522 GCA_964586565.1 uncultured bacterium | reverse complement strand
GATAAAGATGATGATGCTCAGCTAAAAATTGGATTGTCTTACCAAAATCTTGGGAACGTTGATAAAGCTAGAGAAGAATTCCAAAGACTAATTGATTATTTTCCTGGTAGTGAATACTATCCAAAAGCAAAAGAATCTTTGAAGCAATTATCTATAAATTAAATTTTGTCTATCTATAAAATAAATGCCTAAAAAATTATATTATTTAACGACTGAGATTATTCCATTTGCTGATGTTTCTCCTTTAGCAGAATTTTCATCAAAAGTACCACTTGCCATGCAGGAAAAAGGTCATGATATAAGAACAATCATCCCTAAATACGGCTATGTTAGCGAGCGTAAATATATCTTACGAGAAGTTATCAGGCTTAGAGAGATACCATATGAATTTAACGGGCAGGAAAAGATTGCCAGTGCCAAAAGTGGATTCATACCTAAAACTAGGGTCCAAGTATATTTTTTAGAAGATGAATACTGGTTCAAACCTTTAACTAATTTACTTTATAAGGCCAAAAATGGACGAGTCCTTGCAGATAATGGTGAGCGCTATGCGGTATTTGCCAAAGCTGTTCTGAGTACTTTACCGCATCTATTTTGGTCTCCAGATATATTTCTTTGTAATGGATGGCAAAGTGCAATGGTTCCAGGTATATATAAAAACCATTTTGAGGGAAAAAATGATTTTTATAAAAAAATAAAAACAGTGATGGTCATTCATGATCTTAATGAATATTCACAAATTTTGAGAAAGGATCTTGAAATAGCCGAAGTTCCAATTGATAAATCTCTAAAAGGTAAGACGTTAGATTTATATGATGTTGCTTCTTTCCATGCAGATTCCATTATTATCTTTGATAAACCCTCAGAAAATATATCTCAAAAACTTTTAAAACAGCCTGGTATTTCATTTAATAAGAAAAAAGTTTCTGTAATTAAATGGTCTGATGATGAGTCACCGGACTATCTAAAAATCGCAAATGAAATTGATGCTGTCTTAAATAAATTGTAAAACTAAAGTTTTACATTACAATATAAGTATGCAATCCAAGGCGTCAAACCTACTAACTATCATTTATACTTCAATGTTATTGATGGTGTGTAATTGTTCAGATGATATTCTAAACTCAGATTTAAGTCACTCAGGCTTGAACTTAGATACTCTAAAAATTGAAGATGTATTAATACAAAATTACAGTGTAGCGCCAAGCTTAGGGTCAAATGAAAAATTGTATCTTGGGAAAAAAAATGATATAACTATACCTTATTCTTTTATAGAGATTAGTAGCTCACCATACTGGAACTATGTTTATGATAGTACAGTAATTATAGATAGTTTACAATTTTTAATTTATTCTGACGATAGCACACTTTCACAAAGTGAGCTCCCAAATCTTTATTTTAATCCAGATTCTCAATTTGAAGAAAATTCCAGTCATTATTTAGACTATAGTGGATTTTCATTAGTAGATTGGTTCAAAGTAGGTAAGCCGGGTTTAAATAATATTTTAGATTCCTCAAATACATTTTTATATACAGAAATGGTATGGAATATTGATTCTTTACTATATAATTTATCTGATACACTAGATTCGAATTTATTTCGATCCTTTGCTATTGACCTTGATGATGGAGAAACTTTTATTGAAATGTTTAGTGAGGAGGCGTCAACTGGAGATAAAGACCCTAAAATAGTAATGTATTATAGGAAAACATCAACTGTATTAGATTCATCAATTATTGATACTACTTCAAAAATTATTTTTTCAAATGGAGATCTATCTATTCTTAATTCATCAAGTATAATTTATAATGCAGATACAGTTAGATTATCCAATGGAGGAGGAATACGAGCAGTAATTGATATTCCGTTTACACATACCTCTTTACCTGAGGGATCATTAATTCGAAGTGCTAACTTAATATTGCCTTTTGATACATCCCGTAGTCCATTACCTGAAAATATATTATTTGATCCAATAGAAGTGGATAGTCAATTAGTAGATGCCACAATAATTCACTCTCAAGACCCTTTTGATGGTACAGGTTATCCTTATGCACTATCGATAAGTCCAAGTAATGGTGAATATATTATTCCTGTAAAGAATATTTTGCAAAATATCATGCTGAATAATGAAAACAATAGTGGCTTTAAATTACTTTCTAATGAAAAAAATTATCCATTCTCTTATATCTGGTTAACAGTAAATCAAAATCCATCAACGACTAGGTTAGAAATAGTATATGGTAAATAATAGAAAAATAATTTCATTTATATTTATAATTTTATCTTACGGCTTTTCTCAGGGTAGAATGAATGGATTTGGTATTGGTCATTATTATAATTATCAAGGTACTAAAAATGCGATTGACGGTATCTCTTGGTTAACTCCATCATTTAGTAATAATGTTTCGCTATCAAACCCTTCCACTTGGCATAATTTAAACTTTACATACTTATCTGTATCATATAGTGGTAGTGAAAATATATTGGGAAATTCGGATCAATCTAATGGCTACTCTGG
>CAZPIF010000266.1:0-2541 GCA_964586565.1 uncultured bacterium | reverse complement strand
TATTTCTTTATCAATATCATCTATAATCCACCTGACTACTGCAATATCATCCAGGTATCCATAATCAGGTATAACATCTGGAATGTCATCATTTTCATCAATGAAATACGACATTGCAAAAAGAATTTTCTTAACAATTCTATCTGGCAGTTTAGTATATAATTGCAATATCTTGATTAATTTAGACATATCATCAATGAGGCCAACTTCCAAATTATTTAATTTATTTCTATCCAAAATTTTTTGAATTTTTATGCCAAGTATTGATATAATTGAATCTCTTTTAGATATATCTATATTTTTTATCAATAGCCTATAATGTTCCTTATCTTTTTCATTAATCTTAAATAATTTAGGGTCTTGCATTAGTAAAAATTCTACTAGATAAAACGATAAAGCAATGTCTATTGAAAAAGAAATAAAAAAAAGGCTTCAGGAAAACATAGATCTTGAATTTTTTGAATTAAATGATTTTACTGGTAGACACTTAAATCATAATCTCAATGAAGGTGGTTTTCACCTTAAATTAAAAATTGTCTCCAAAGCATTTGAAGGTAAGACCTTGATTGATAGACATAGACTGGTATATAAATTAATGGGAGAACTAATGAAACACGAAATACACGCATTAAGTATGGAGACATTAACGTTAGATGAATGGGATAATATATAAATATGAAATGGTTTTCAAAAAAAAACAAACAAGACCAGTTTACTGATCCTAAAGATATGTCTCCACTTGAAGCTGTAACACATCTCTGCGCCTCAATTCAAATTGTTGACGGTCAATCTGATAATGAGGAACGTCTAGTTTGGATAAATACAATTAGTAACCTATTTCCAGAGTTTGTTGATGAAAGGGCAGAAAAATTCATGAAACAAGCTCTAATAGTTTTAGGTAGAAAAAACCAAGATCAAAAGTTAGAATACACTAAGGATATTTTAAACCGAATTAAGGTTCTTCTTGATCGAGAAAAAATAGAACTACTTTGTCTGAAAATAGCTGAATTAATAGAAGCTGATGGTATGGTAATGACCTCTGAAATTGCAATTGCAGATATAATAAAAAACGAACTAGGAATAAATATTATAATTAGTGATGATCTATAAATTTTTAAACTAAAATATTGAACTAATAAAGTTATTTATTAGTTTTTAATTTTTGATAATTAATCTCATTACCGTCTACCCATATACCTCTCATTAGATACTGAGTAACTCTACTCATAAAACCATCGTATCCAGAAATATAACTAGTCCTGATGGTTGTAATTCCATTACTATTATCAGAAACATCCTCAGTAATTATTATTTTCTTTTTCTTAATTTCTATAAATTTTTTTACAAAATTCCCAGATGATGAAAAAGACCAGCCAACCAACCTTTTTAAATTTGGGTTCCACATAATAATAGTTTCGGTTTGATATTCGTTACCATTTATAGAGCGTAACATTCTAACTGCAGATCCATTCAATGCCCATTCCCATGTACATTTTTCAGATTGTGCTTTTTTTATTTTAGAATTCTCTATTTTACCTAAATACGTATTTCCTACAAAAGTTTTAAACGGCAACAACCTTTCTGATATAGTAAATGAATCAACTTTATGTTCTGAAAATTGTGATGCTGATAAAAGACTAAGATAGATTAAACAATAGAACTTCATAAAAATTGATTAATATTTTTTCCTAATTCTAAAAAAGGAAGATATATAGCTAAACAAATACATATTTATCCTAAAATTTGATATTTTAAAATAAATAAATAGAAAATGTTATTAGAAGGGAAAAAAAGACACTGATTATTACAATTTGGATAGATTTTTTTCTTTGAATTTTTAAAGAATAATCATCCTGTTCTCTTTCATAGCTGCTGCCCATATTTTTTATACCAAAATACGCGTTTACAATACATGTCTTTGACTGAGCTTCTATAAATGGAATCATCATAGCCATTGATAAAAGAAATGTTATATAAAATACCCATTCAAATTGATAAAGGAGGTGAATAATAATGGATATTACGAGAAGCAAGAACCCCGCATACCCAAAGAACCATCTCCTTTTGATTTCACTACCACCAATATTTGGACAAGTTTTCATTTAATTAATATTTAATATGATGCACAATGTTTTTTATAGAAAAATATAAACACTGGATCAACTAAACACAACTAACTTAGTTTGTGTTTTAGGTTAAAAGTATAGAAGTTTAGATATGTACAAATATTATTGTAAAATAATAAACAAAATTATCCCTGTGACATTATTAATTATAGGTACTATATATAACCCAATTATATGTCAAAATAATAAAAATAAAGACTATATTAAAACTGCTTTTCAATTAACATCCTTCTTATATCTTCAATATGGATTTGAATCAGACCATCTAATTCAAGATGGCCCACCACCAAATCCAATTGATAAATATTTTAGAGGAAAATTTCGTTGGGAAGATGATAAAATAGATCAGGCTAAATCTCTAAGTGATTTTTTACTTTATGGTTTTTTTATTAGTAGTATACCGATAACACCATTG
>CAZPIF010000265.1:0-2547 GCA_964586565.1 uncultured bacterium | reverse complement strand
TTTATATCTTTGAAATGCTTTTTTAAATTTTAATTGAATCAAATTATAGAAAACCTCAAATAAATAATGTTTATTTACAAAACTAAGGACCAGATGGCCATTAGGTTCAAGAGATTTATATAATATTTCAGCAGTGTTATTTAAATCTTCAACAGTATTTAAAGCACCAAAATAGACATATATTAGATCAAATTTCTTATCAGGAAAGACATCCAAAATATCATCGGCACCTCCTACATAGACTTTACCATTTCCCCTGCTATCCCGCTCTAGACGCGTGTTTGATAAATCCACCATATTTGAAGATAGATCCATACCGGTAAATGTTTTTTCTGGAAAAATAGAACAAAAGTGGGATAGGTCTAAACCAGTACCGCATCCAATCTCTAGTGCATTATTGAATTCAATTAGTTTTGTATGTTCCCTGAAATCTTGCCTTATTTTCTGAAGTATTGGATTTTCCCAGTATCTACTATCAAAATCTCCTGAGTCGGTGTCGTAGTAGTCTCCAACAAACTTGTAATAATCACTACTCATAGCCCAACGATTCTGATTGCGTATACACAGTTTTACTTTTATCCTTTAAGCCATTTTCTGTTGTATTTGGGAATAAGAAATTTTCAAGATCTTTATCTTTCCCAAAATTGTTTTCATATAACGTTCCAAACCTTTTGGCAATTTGAGGCTGATATCCGCCACCAACATGCTGAATTGATTTAAAAGATCCGGTAATCTCAGACCTGCGTTTAAATGAATAGGCTCTTGGTATTCCAAATAAGAGTGAATTTATCCGATTGTAAAAATATAACATAGAGAAGCTCATAAAATTGGCAAATTGTATAATTGGATTAACTTTTAAATCATTTACTTCTTTTATATGTTCTATCTCAGCATTATCTAAAGAGAAATATTTATTTATCCATTTATTAGCACATAAAAAGTGTTTATATGTTGAATCGCCTTTTATTATTTTCAACGAATTAGCCTCATATGCGGTAAAGAATGATTTATTATTTACTTCCAAATTATCAATTTCCATTAAAAAGTTTGGGTCGATACTTATTCGTTTTTTCAATATTCCCATCTTAAAAAGGAAATAAGAAACCTTACGTAGAAACATTATAATGATTCTTGTTATGTATAGGCTGTTGGCCTTTGTAATGATAAAAAGATCTAAGTCTGGTAACTCACCAGCAATGATTTTGGCATTTTTATGAGCTATAGAGCCAGATACTCCAATCATCAATATAAAAGGTAATCTGGAAAGACTCTTTAAAAGGGTTATATTATCATTAATTACCTTATTTGAGAGCCTGCTGCGTTCGTTTTTTATGGTTTTAAAATCGGAAGTATTATCTTTTAAGTATATATACTTGTCCAATATGTTGATTGTACCATTTTTCTTAAGGATCAATAGATTTTTAGATATTTCGGTAGAATCATAGTCAACACAAAAAGAATAAATATTTTTTGTTGTTAATGCGCTATCAAATACTTGCGCATAGCATATATGAGTTTTAATCCTTGTTAAAAGATCAAAGTTTGTTCGTTCCATATCAATCTACTGGTAGATTATTTTTAATCAAGAGTCCTAAGTCGGATGTCTTGAACTCAAATCCCTCATAAAGATTAGTGTGAATTGTGTTTACTTTCAAAGAAAAAGACATAGCCTCTCTAAGTGCAGGATCACGCCAGAAGAAATTTGATAGATTAGTGTTTTTAATCTTTACTCCTAATACTTTTGATATCTCATTGACAAAATCAACCTGCCTAACTATTAGATTAGGGTTAAAAATATTGACCGTGCAATCTTCTGTTGCTTTTTCTCGCAAATGAATCGCAAGAGAGCAACAGTCATTTATATCAATAAGACTCATCCAATTTTGGCCATCACCATATAGAGGAACGAAACCATGGTTAATGGCAAAGTTTATATAAGAACTAAAAAACCAAGATCCATTGCCTACTACCCATGGTGATCTTAACATTATAATATTAAAATTTTCTCTACCTAAGCTATTATACCATGGATTTTCAGCTATTTGGTATTGCTTAGAAAACGATGTTGGATTTAATCTAAAATCTTCATTAATAGTTTTTTCTTGGTTATGGCCATAAAGAAGGGTTCCTGAAAAATATATCAATGTTGTCTTTATATCCTTTTTTGATAAGAATGATTTTAGACGAAGGTTACTTTTTCTGCCTCTTTTTGAAGCGAAATATCTGCCTAATCTTCCCTTCCCTTGAATTCTAGCTAAATGGAATATTGTATCTGGCTTAAATCTTAAAATGTGGTCTAGGTTAAATTTTTCTAGATCTCCAGTTATAAGGTCAGACCGTTCAAACCTCTTATGGTTAATATTTTTATGTCCAAGAACCATAATATTAGATCCAGGAATACGATCTACAGATTTAAATAGTTTAGAGCCTATAAAACCTGATGCGCCTAGAATTAATATTTTTTTCATAGTCAATTCTACATTAGATGCAGGTTATGATAAGCTTATTTTATACGCTCAGCAGCTTCAATGGTATTTTCAACAAGCA
>CAZPIF010000264.1:0-2556 GCA_964586565.1 uncultured bacterium | reverse complement strand
TCAGCATGGATCCCGTTCGGTTGGCAGTCGTTTTTGATGAAAAACTAGTTGTAGTGCTTATCGGACTAGCAGACCCCTGTGCGGTGCCTGCTAAATAAGTATCATTATCACTATAGCAATTCCAAGCACTACTGGTTGAAGAGGTAACACCAGAAGTTTGAGTAGCAACTCTTTCAGCTCTACCATCTTCAAATTCATGCCATGCTCCCCCGCTAGCATTACCATCTACCCCTGGATTTCCAAATAAATCAACAATATCATAAGTAGATGCATTGTTATAAGCGAAAGTTTGCCCAGATGCTTCAGTAACAAGGGCAATGTTATCATCACCATTAGAATCTGCTGGACCACCAGAATTAACGTCAATAACCGTAGTATTTGAACCAGTGTTTGCGTTAGCACCATTAAAATCAGTTTCCCAGTTTTCTTTATCGGGAGCAAGGACTAGAAATGATTTCGCAGCTAGTGTATAACTACTCAGGTTAATTGCAGAATTTGAAGGTGTAGAACTAGCATTTGTATATCTAATAAGATAATAATCTGTAAGTGCCACGCTGGAATTACCAGTATTGTATAATTCAATATACCTATAACCAGCATTATCATTTGGGTCAGCAATCTCAGTAATAATGATTGCAGCGTGGGAATATTGATAAATTAAAAAAAATAAAAAAATATGTTTCAATAGCTTTATTTTCATAATGATTCCATGAATTTTTGTCAATCAATATATAATATTATTTTAGAAATATGTTAGATAAATATTATAAATCATTTAATAAATGTTATTTTTTTGCTAATTATTGTATTATTTAATTCAAATTTCACCAAATAAATACCAGAAGAAATATTATCTGGTACCCATTCAATCTGGTGTTTTCCTTTGATTACTTTAGCATTATAAATTTCTTTAACTAGAGCACCTTTTAGGTTGTGAATGGTAATTCTGACATTATTCGAAATTGGAATATAATAATCAATTGTTAGTGATGGATTAAAAGGATTTGGGTAGATCTTATTTATTCTAAATTTATTAGGGAACTGGCTATCATTATTGTTGTCCAACGCATGATTTTGAAATACTAGACTAAATCTCTGGTTGCCCAAAACAGGATAGGATTCATTCAAGGTATTTGAAGCCATACTAAAACTTCCCTTTTCCTCTATTTCCAATATTTGTACGCCTTCTTGTCCAGTCGAGGTTAAATCAAAATTTTCTCCAGATTCATTATCAATTAAATAAATTGAAAAAGGGAATGTCTGATCTATAGACCATGAAAATTCAATTGCGCCATCAACGGTAACAAAGTTATTCCCATCTACATTTAGTATTAAAATATCCATTGGAATTGCAATTATTTCATTCGTATGTAAAGTATTGGGGAGACTATTAATCTTTAAAGGTTGATTACCAGAGAATGTCATTATCTCTGTTCTTGGAGTTGCTTGAAGTGGTAGCATTTTAAATACATCTTCTCTATCAGTTCCAATCAAGGCATTAGGTGTAAATGAAAAAAAAGTTGATGAAGAAAAACCTTCATGGGTTGATGTAAATTTTGCAGTATAAACACTATCAAGTGTAGTACGACCTAAAAAGCTAGCAGCTGAATTTGATATATCCGCATCTTGAATTGTAAAACTTCCTGTGCCTCCATTGGCCTGCACCCAAAAACCTTGATAAGGAGATATTAGACCGTTGGTGAGATCACCAGTTGAGCCATTCCAACTTTTCCATGAACTTGAAGCATCATCCCAAACAGATGTAGATGAAGATAAATCTGTTTTTGATATTAGATCCCAGTCTATAGTCTGAGAATATGGATTACCAGCTAAATAGTAATCTCCATCTGAGATACTACCAATAGTAACATTTCCTGTTGTAGAATTACCAGCAACACTAAGAGTAACAGGCAGATCAGAATTATCATCATTATCTATGTCCTGATATACATATATCAAAAAGCCCTGACCTGCACTTAAACTGTTTGATGAAATATTACTCAACTCTGTCCAAGATTGGTTTGGATGGTCTAATGTCCAAATATTTGCAGAACCTGAGGATCCCGCATCTGAACCAGTTATACCCTGTGTCCAAAGTTCACTAAGTAAATCATTATAGATAGTACCAGATACAGGAGAACTAAGCATTCTAAATCCAGAATTTCCACTAACTGTTAAAAGTCTTAATCGCTGACCTACATCTAGAAAACCGGGATTAGAGCTAGCACCACTTGATGAAGAAGAGGTTGTAAAAGTGCCAGTAGGATTCTGGATAGTTCTCTTACCACTCCCTGCTGCCGCTGCTGATGTCTCATCAATTAAAGTACCATCATCAGTATTTGCTGTTCCATCGTTTGCCCGTAAACGCCATTTCCTCGCAGTCCCTGTACCAAAGTACAAACTTGTATTACCATCATAGAATGACGATGATGATGGAAAAGATGAGAAACCAGAAGTAAATGTTGCCTCATTGGCACCACGACTTATTACCCAAAAACCATACGATGGTATTGAAGCATCACCACCCGCACCATCAGTTCCAATATCAAAAACATA
>CAZPIF010000263.1:0-2572 GCA_964586565.1 uncultured bacterium | reverse complement strand
ATTATTTTTAGTATTCTAAAAATTTCTAGAGTTGAAATAAATTCATTTTCTGGTATATTTTTCTCTATAGTGATTTTTTTCAATCCATTATTATGGCTTATGGGTAATCGTTACATGCCCGATTTAATGGGACTAGCAGTTGCTCTATTTTCATTCTATTTATTGACAGAAGAAAATAATAAAATCAATTTTATTTTATTAGGGGCTCTATTAGTTGGTATATTGGCTGGAACACGTTTATCATATATACCACTATTGTGCCTGCCATTATTAACTGTTTTGTTAGAAAATGAAAAAAGATTAAAGATATTCTTTGTTTTTTTTATCGGAAATTTTGTTTGGTTATTTCCACTTGTTTCAATAACTGGAATTCAAGAATTATATGCTGCTGCTGATAAACAGACAATTGGGCATTTTTCTGATTTTGGAGGAACAGTAATGACCGAAAATAACTGGTATCTAAGATTTATTAGTTTGATCAAATCAATTTGGGCAGATGGTCTAGGTGGGTATTGGATAGGTCGTTCCTGGCAGACTGTTTTACTATCATTGCCTTTAATTTATCTAATCTATAATGGTACCCTAACATATAAAAAACATTTTAATAAAAATAAAATTCTCAGGATACTTCTCTATAGTATTCTGATCTATGTTGGATGGATATTCTTTTTTCAAAATATTATTTATAAATCACGACATATACTTCCAGTATTATCTTTTCTATTACTTATAATTGGTTTGGGACAAAAATATGTATATAAGGAAAGATTAATAACAAAATTTCTAGTTTATGTACCACTTGTTTTTCTAATTAGTGTCACACTTTACTTAGTAGAACAACACAGGTCACCCACAGCAGTCTCTAAATTAAAAGACTATATTATAAATAATGAAAAAGATAAAGTAATTATAAGTACGCCTCTTATTAATTATTATCTAAAAACAAATGGAATTGCATCAACTTATATAAGTGTATATGAACCAGAAAAATTTAAAAGTATACCGGATGATTCTGATAAAGAGATCATAATGATTGGTGATTTTAATGAACTGGTTTTAGATAATTATAAAGTCTCTTTAGATAGCATATTTTACCATAATCCATATGTTAACAATATGTGGTCAAAAATTAAAATTTATACATTAAAAGAGAATGAAAACGGGTAAAAAACCTTTTTTAGATATCCTTGGTGCAGGACCTGCAGGACTTTCTGCAGGGTATTTCGCAAAAAATAAAAATATACCTTTTAGGATATTTGAATCTTCAGAATATATTGGTGGTAACTGTAGAACTATAACCCATGGAGAATTCAGGTACGATACAGGAGCTCATCGTTTTCATGATAAGGAGATTGAGGCAACTAATGTAGTTAAAAATTTAATAGGTGATGAACTTTTAACAATCGATGCTCCAAGTCAGATCCTCTCGGAAGGCAGAATGATTGATTTTCCAATGAATCTTTCTAGTCTCATGGATAATCTCACTATAAGCCAAATATTTAAGATATTGGTTGAAAATATCTACAATATAACATCTAATAAAAAAAAGATCCAAAATTTTAAAGAACTAGCATATAAGACCTATGGAAAAACACTTTCTGATCGTTTTTTAATAAACTATACTGAAAAATTATGGGGTCAATCTGCAGATAATCTAGATAAAGTTATCGCAGGTGGTCGCTTAAAAAATCTTGATCTTATCTCCATAATTAAACATAAATTATTTGGATTTGATCAGCATAAAAACCTAGATGGATCATTTTATTATCCTAAGTATGGTTTTGGATCTATTTTTGAAGCAATAGTCAATTATATTGGTCAAAAAACTATATATTTAGAATCTGATGTGAGAGAAATATCTCATAATGGTAATAGGTTGACAGGTTTATTTTGTGGTAATCAAAAAGTTTTAGATCCTAATTTTGTTATTAGTACTCTGCCAATTGATGTAATGATAAAGATAATGAATCCCATGCCACCTGATGATATTTTAAAGATTGCAGAAGGTATTAGATATAGAAATCTTAAGGTATGTGTATTTTTTCTAGATATTCCATACTTCTCAAAAAATGCATCAATTTATTTTCCAGAAAAAAAATATCATTTTACACGTTTATATGAGCCTAAAAATAGAAGTGCAGAAATGGCTCCAAGAGGAAGGACATGTATAATTGTGGAATCTCCGTATAGTAATGGGGACAAACTATCGAATCTAGACCATAATTCATTCTTTACATTGGTAAAAAATGATCTAATTAGCCTTGGTTTAATTAAAGAAAATAAAATAATCTCTCATAATATTTTTAATATGAAAAATGCCTATCCAATTCTTGATGTTAATCAAAAGGAGCATAGGAAGAAGATTTTATCATATTTAAAGAGGTTTGATAATCTTCGGCTATTAGGAAGGAACGCAAAATTCCAATATCTTCATACTCATGATATTATCCTAGAAGCGAAAGTCCTTATTGATAAGATTTAGAAATTCAATACAGGACGAAGAACTGAATCATCACTTTTTTTAGTATACTTACCAAATATCATTCTGAGTGCAGATATGAGATTATCTATA
>CAZPIF010000262.1:0-2584 GCA_964586565.1 uncultured bacterium | reverse complement strand
ACACCATTTTTTTTCATAGCATCAGCCTGTTCATCAACCTGTTGTAGTACAGCTCCCCTATGGTGGCAGTGGATGGATTATATATTTTTAGTTATATCCTTTTTTGCAATAATTCAAGCATCTAAATCAAGTAATAATGAGTGGGTCAAATTTGGATTATGGATTAGTTGGTCAGTGTTATTTCTATTAATAATTAATATAAGGCTTGACTGGGTTCACATGGCAGAAAATATAAAATTTATACCTGCCTTCACGCTTGTAGGATTACATATGTATAATATGCGATATTGCCAATGTGAGCAAGATTGTTGTTAATTTAGTATAAAGATATAAAACTATTTAAAAGGATAAAAATGAAGGATAATGAATTCCCTATATTAAAAATAACAAATATTGATTGGGATAAAGACCATGAAGAGATTGAAAAGTTACCAAAAGAAGTTTCGGTAGAGTGGAACACCAAAAATTGGAATATTGATGAAGTTTCTAATTGGTTAAGTATGAAATTCGATTGGATTTTTAATAGTCTTAATATTGAGCAAGTAGGGACATGGAAGCAGGAGAGTGGATGAGGAGGTTGTTGTTAAGAAAGCTGCAGTTGCTGCTAGAATGAAATTTATTTGTACTATATCCTTTGAGCTCATAAGTCCTGTTGTCTCATGATTTTTAGACAAATTAAATAAAAAATAATGGGAGCAATAACCCATACCGCTTGGGGTATTAAAGTATAACCTGGTGATAGTAAAGCTGAGCCAGGAACTGTTGGAATAATAATAGGATTCCAGGGAAGTGGCTCATATATCCACACTCGTCCATTAAAAAGGTATTCTACTAATAATTCCTGAAATATTCCCCAGGAAAGCATAACAAATAATTCATTTTTATTAAAAGATTTGAATAAAGGACCTTTTAGGTATTTTTCACAAAGATATATTCCTACCATAAATATTCCGCCATCCCAAATAGAGTGGCTTAATTTTCTGGGCCAACCATTAAGGCCATAGGGCCAGACTTTAACCGAATGCAGAAATTCATCTCCCAAAAATAAAAAAGTAAATTCCCAGGTAGAGCCGATTAAACAACCAATCCAGAATAATGCATAATACTCTGGTGATATTCGATTGTTTTTATATGCATAAGTAAATCCAATCAATAGTGCGATAGCCACTGTAAAGTCGCTAATCAGAAAAAAATAGTCTATACCATTCAAATTAGATATCTCTTTTATTTTAGTTAAATCTAATCATTACCTATAAGTATTTAAACAGGTGAATTATTTGTTACCATAGATTTTCAAATATTCTTTTTGTAAATATAAAAGTATAGGGCGGTTATCTATCTCAATAAAAATACGTAAATTAAAGAGCTAATTTATAAATATATAGAAACACCAATGTTAAACCGAATTATTATTATTTTTTTATTCATACTAGTCTCTCTGGCTTACGGTGATATTCTACCGGAAATAGCTCCAGGTGATAAGATAAAGATAACCACTTTAGAAGGAAATTCATTAACAGGGATTGTGGAATCAGAGAATGAAAGGGAGGTATATCTGACCACAGATTTTGGGACCCTCACGCTAGACAGGTCAAAGATAAAAACCTTAAGAGTATTAACTCTCAGTAATAATGTTCTTGAAGTAGGCCAAAATGAAGAGGCTAATATGCCCAATACTAAGCAAGACCCTTTAGTTCCTTCGCTCAATCAAGAAGCAAGGTGGAGGACAATCTACAGTGCAATGCTTTTGGGTAACGGTCTTTATGGTTTTGGGATTCCCTTCGTTTTAGGCGTGGATGATGGTCAATTGATTGCAGCATCGCAGGCATTTATGTTCGGTGGTGGTTTTTATGCAGCATACAGTTATACCAAGAACATGGAGATACCTTATGGTCGATGGCAATTCCAATCTGGAGGAGCAGCACTTGGCGGTTTATCTATTATACCTTTGGTTTCTATGGTTGGCCCTGAAAACTGGTCTGAGTTTGATAAGGATGGCAAGATTTCAATGTTGTATACAATGTTAATGATTCCCTATGGCGTAATCCAGGCAGATAAGAAGTATAATAAGTGGCAGCTTACAAATGGACAGGCATCTCTTATCTCAGGAAGTATCTCATGGGGTTTTGCTAATGGCTTGGGTATTATGAATCTACTCTATGGTGGCGACTGGCCTGATACTGAGATCATGAACAGAGTAAATGTTGCTTCATTATATGCCGCAAGCTATGGGGCCCCTTTCATAACAAGAAAGTATATACAAAAAAAGTCCTACACGGAAGATGATGCTCTTTTTATCGGTTTTTCTATGGGACTTGGTATGGTAAATGCTTTAAGTACAATTAGTCTTTTAGATATGGATGCTTCAGAGAATTTCCGAGCAACAACTGCTGTGTTGATGGGCATTACCAATGGCTTTGGTTATTTTGCTGATTCAATGATAAAAGATATAGACCTTCAAAGAGGAGACCTAAGCATCATTAGTCTCGGGACTGGTGCTGCTTTTATAATCAGAGTTGGAGTGGGTATTCTGGTTGAGGGTGGTTTATCATCAAACATAAATATACTGCTTAATATGGCAGCA
>CAZPIF010000261.1:0-2587 GCA_964586565.1 uncultured bacterium | reverse complement strand
AATGCGTTTGAGTACCCTCTCCCCAACCTTTACCAAAAATACCACCAGAGCCTATTGCTGTCTTGCTTTGAATGATCTGATATGCTGCACCCAATGGATCTTTTTCAGGATTTAAAAAAGTAATTATTCGATTTTGTTGATATTTTGTTAAAGAGTTCCATATAAACGGAGAAAGAAGGCCTAGAAAAATATTCCCAAAAAACAATAAAACTGATACAAAAATCTTTGGTCTAGCAAGAAAAATAACCACCCCAAGTATTAATGCCCATATTGTAAAAGACAAAGTTTGAAATGCAGTTAGGATACTCATTGTTGGTGCAAATAGCAAAAATAAATAAAAAGGTCTAGCCCCAGACCAATATAACATAGGTAATAGCGGAGTCATCATAACGATAGCAGTACCTAAATCAGGTTGATTCAACACTATTACTGTTGGAATCATCAATAATATTACAGGAATAACAATTGAATTGAATTTTCTCATTTCTAGAGTATGATCAGATAAATATCTTGCTAAAGCTATAATAGTAAATACCTTTGCAAATTCACTTGGCTGCAAGGTAAAAGGCAAACCGATATTAAGCCAACGATATGTTCCTGCATGTGACTTACCAAAAAAAGGTATAGTAACTAGAACAATTCCTATAAAATATAAAGGGTATGAATATTTATGGATTGTAAAACGAGGTATGAAAAGTATAAGTAGTAAAATGAAAAAAGCAGGGATTAAAAATATAAATTGTTTATTAAATGGGTTATCTAAGAATGAGCCTTTTTGATGTTGGGATATACTATTTAAAACAAACAGCCCTATAGTGGATAAAAAGACCATGGCAACAACGATACCATAGGGTAATTCTTTATTTTGCTTAAATCTTAAATCAATCATTTTAGTGCAACTTTATGCATATTTATTATTTTATTAAAAACTTTTTTTGCTATTGGTGCAGCCACTGTACCTCCCGACCCTGCATTTTCTAATAAAACCACAACAGAATAATTTTCTTCTCTGTAATCCATCCAACCAATAAACCATGCATGATCTTCACCATGAGGATTTTCAGCTGTACCAGTTTTTCCATACACTTTAGCATTTGGATTGTTTGGATTTGCATTTTTTCCTGTACCATATTCATTTTTTATAACTTGGCTCATATCAAAAGTAATCCTATCCCAACTTTCTGGTGTTATTTTTGGTCTATCAACGGAAACTAAATTGTCAGTTTTTACAAAATGTGGAACATGGGTATTCCCTTGAGTAACTAATAAATTTAAATAATTAAACACTTGGATTGGAGTAACTAGTAGCTCCCCCTGACCAATACAGAAATTTAAAATAGAGCCCCTACTCCATCCAAACCGACCATACCTATTATTCATATACTCTGTATCTGGCACTGTGCCATTATATTCTCCTTTTATATCAATGCCAGCAATAGATCCAAAACCAAATGCTCTAAAATAGTATGCCAATTTATCTAAATCATAATAATGTATAGTTTTATAAAAATAAACATCGCAAGATTGGGTAATAGCAGAAGATAAATCTGTGCTACCATGACCTGTTGTTAACCAGCACCCAAAAAGACGATCACCGAATTGATAAGCTCCATCACAAATCTGCGTAATAAATGGATCAAAATCAGGATGATCTAGAAGGATAGCCTGTGTAATCATTTTAACTATTGATCCAGGGGGGTATAATCCTTGATTAAATCTGTTAAGAAGTGGCTTACTTGGATTCTTTATAATCTCATCCCAATCAGAATTTAAAATCCTACCTGTAAATAAATCTGGCCTAAAATCAGGCTTACTTACAGCACCTAATATCTCGCCTGTTTCAGGGATACCAACAATTACCACACCTCTCTTTTGATCCAAAATACGCTCAAGAGACTGTTGGATATCTACATCTATTGTAGTATAAATATTTATTCCTGGTTCGGGATTAATTGGATTAAAATCTTGCACGAAACCTACCTCTCTGCCATACACATCAACTTGATAAAATTGCACACCATGAGATCCTTTTAAAATATTTTCATAGCTTTTTTCTAAACCACTCCAACCAATGATATCTCCTAGTTCATATTCTTGAGGGTTTATCATCGAGTTTCTAATTTCTCTATCAACTTCTTTTACATATCCTAGTATATGCGAAGCTCTCACATTTGATGGGAAATAGCGTTCTGGAAATTTTTGATAATAGACTCCTTCTAAATTGAATCTGCTCTCTTCCAATCTTGAAATTTGATCAAAAGTCAAATCTTTAGCAACGCGAGCTGGAATAAATTTTCCACGGTAATATTTTTTAAAATTGCTTAATAATATCTCAGGATTAACACTTATAATTTGAGATATAAAATCAAAAGTTTCTTTTTTGCTGGATAATTCTCCGGGGACAGCATTCAATATATAGGTAGGTAAATTATCAACAAGTATTTGGCCATTTCTATCAAGGATCAATCCTCTGGGTGCTGAGGTGGTTACTTTTCTTATCCTGTTTGTATTGGCTTTTTTTGAATATTTATCATAATCTAATACTTGAAGTTGAAAAAATCTGGCCAATAATAATAGTAGTAGTGAA
>CAZPIF010000260.1:0-2599 GCA_964586565.1 uncultured bacterium | reverse complement strand
TACTGTATTTAAATCAAAATTATCTGAAAAAATATTAGCTCCATATAAATTAAAATTTCGATCATAGCCTGAAAAATAATAAAATGTCCAATCCATATTATTCATAGAATTTTGAATATAAGCTCCATACTCAATTGGATTGTCCATATCTAAAAATTGATAATCTTGCACACTTGTAGGTAGCGTGATTGGAAATTCAGGGTCATTATTTGGAATATGATTTGGAATATGATTTGGCATAATAAGTAATTCTATTTTGATAGGCTCTAAATATAAATTCATAACTAATGAATTTCTGCCTATTTTTGTTTCATCTGTATCTGTAAATAAATAATAATAATCTATAGAGTTTAAAATATCAACCGGACTACTTACATCAGCAGCCCCCCAAGCATGAATTTGTTTACCCAATTTAATTTCACCAAAAGAAGGAAAATAGCTTAAATAAAACTCTCTAAAATTTGATGTATAATCAACATTATCAGGTGAAACTAAATCATAGGCTAAATCTGAAAAAGGTTGACTAGTATTAAAAGATTTAATTTTATGTTCAAGTCCCCATTTAGCATTTATACTCAAATTCATATAATCGATATTTAAATCTAAACTAAATAATCGAAATGGAAGTTTAATAACTGAGCCATCATTAATACGATTAATAGCATATAAGTTAGTGTAGCCTGAATAAGAAATATTAGTATTAGATAAAAAAGATGATGTTTCTTCTACTTTATAAATAAAAGAATCATTAGAATCAAATCCATAACTAAAAATAAATAATAATAAAAATAATAATAATTTCATATTTTTTAATCTAATGCTTCTTCAAGCCATTCTATTATTTCTCCACCTTGAGTTTCCCAAGCTGTTGTTAAATAAAACCCTGGAAAATTGCCTAATAATTCTCCATTCCAAGTATAAGAAACCTTTGTTTGATTATCACTAATAGGTGTAAGACGCCATTCTCCAGCTGCACGATTGAGACGTACTATCCCATCATACTCTGGAGTATTATCATTTTTAATAGAATACCACTGATATACCATGTCTTGTTTGTCATTAAAAGATGAATACTGTACAATATAATCTCTATCACTAAAAATAGGCATATCAATTTTTAAATATACAATATTTTCATTATCATCAATGATTTTAGAGGTAATTATTCTAGTGAAAATATCACTATAAATATTAAAATCTCCTACAATAAGACTGATTTCATCAATAGAATAAGGTAAAGTAGCCACAGCACGACACCATGGCAAATCATCAGAATATTTATAACCAATCCACATATGATCATTTCTCATTGATATCCAATCCTCTTTTCCTGATGATGGGAGCATAATTTGAGAAAACAAAAGATGTAAAAATAAAAAATTAATAATTAGAGATTTAATTTTCATTAGTATTTAAAAAAGTTTCATATATAAAGTGACAATCATTTTTAATTTTTTTTTCAGTTAAACCAAATTTTTCTAAATCATACTTATGTTTACTTTTAAAAGATCTTTGACTTTCTGCTGTTTTTTGAATATCAGATTTTAATTCATCCGTAATTTCAGAATTAGTAAATTCTAATATTTCAGACATTAATCCATCAAAATCTTTCATCATTCTATCAAAATGTACAATCATTACTTTATTTTTATCTATATTATTATTTGTCCAATCATAATGAAATCTTTTTAATAATTCTACTAAAGCTCTATATAAATTACTAATAAAATGGTCTCTTTTTTCTTTTTCAAGTTTCCAAAAACCAAATTTTTTATCTAATACTCCGGTCACTAAACTTAATCCAGAAGGAATAACACTTAGAGGATCACGAACCATATATAAAATTTTAGCATCTGGAAAATGATTTAAAAATTTTGGCATATTTGCGCTGATGGAAAACAATTTACCAATTATTCTAGTTTGATTATTTGAAATTAATATCCTTTTCCACATTGATTCTAACCATTTAAAATCTCGTTTTGAAGTATCTCTTTTTTTAGGATCAACCCAATCAAACAAATCTTCTGAATTCCAAGATAAAATAAATCCATAAAGAAAAAAACCATCTAAATATCTAAATAATATTGATGCATCATCAGTCTCAACAGATTGTAAACTTGTTTTATGTGCTGCTGTAGAATGATGCCTGGTTGGGCTAATTTTTTCAAGCATAGGTAAAAAAGGCTTAATTAATTTTTGTAAAATGACAGATGGAAATAGCATTTGCCATAATTGAGAACCAGTACCTAATCTATGAGAAGTTAAATAATGATGTAAAAAAGTTGTGCCTGAACGAGGATTACCTACTATCAAAATAGGGTTTTTAATTTTTGTTGATCGTAATTTTTGAAATAATAATAAATAATCAAAAATAGAACCCAAAAAAATAAGGATTTTAAAAAAAATATTACCTAATCCCGTAATAATTGGAGATAACCAAGTCCCAAAAGTTTTACCTAATATAGTATAAACTTTAAAAACACGTTTTAATATCGAAATTTTAATTTTCATCACCTAAATTTATTGAAATTCATATAATAAAAAATAATTATTATTTGTAACATCCCTTTACATTTATTTAATTAAATTACACTGTGTT
>CAZPIF010000259.1:0-2606 GCA_964586565.1 uncultured bacterium | reverse complement strand
AATAATGATTCTACCCAATGATCTTAAGCTCGGGGATGAATTTTTATCTGCATATGGATTTAGATTTCAGTCCCTAGAGCTAGATATAACCCCTAACAGACCCGATGCTTTTTCTCATCAGGGTGTTGCCAGAGATATAGCCTGTAAAACAGGTAGAGTATTTACACCTGTCTCAGTTAAATCATCCGACCATAATAAAAAAGATATTAAAATTTCAATAGAAGATAAAAAAGATTGCCCAAGGTATATAGCGGCTATTATGGAAAATGTGAAAGTTGGAAAAAGCCCAGACTGGTTGGTGGATAGACTCAAGGCAATTGGTCAACGAAGTGTAAATAATATAGTGGATATCTCTAACTTTGTCTTAATGGAAATGGGTCACCCTACACATATTTTTGATTATCATAAGGTTAATGGCGATTCCATAGTAGTCCGAAGGGCAAAAAAGGATGAGACTCTAAAAACACTGGACGATGTTAGACATAAGTTAGATGAGACTCATTTACTTATTACTGATGGGAATAAACCGATAGCATTGGCAGGTATAATGGGGGGAATCGAAACATCGGTCACTGAAAGCACAAATACTGTCCTTATTGAAAGTGCCTACTTTGATCCAGTCGCAATACGTAAAGGTGCAAAAAGCTTGGCCATGTCAACTGATGCCTCAAAAAGGTATGAGAGAGGCGCAGATCCAAATGGATGTACAACAGCATTCTGGAGAGTGGTAAACCTATTGGAAAAATTAACTGGTGGAAATTTACTAACAGGACCAACCGATCATTATCCCTTAAAGATTGAAGAGAAAATTATTACCATGCATCGAAGTGAACTAGATCTTATTATAGGAATTTCCATTGAAAGTGAAACTGTTGATTCCATCCTTACAGGACTTGAAATATCATTTAAAAATAAAAATGATTCATGGGAATGCGTTATTCCAACATTTAGACCAGATATAACTAGAGAAATAGACTTGATCGAAGAAATAGTCCGGATGTATGGTTATGATAAAATACCATCTGATGAAAAAATTTATGGTTCCTATAATTATGAAAATCCTGATCCAGAAAAGTTTCTAGATCCAGTAAGATCTACTTTAGTCGGATGCGGATTTAATCAAATTTATGCAAATTCACTACAAAGTGAAAAAGAAGCAAAATTATCAGGTAACGAGCCTGTTTCCATGGTTAATCCTCTTAATTTAGAAATGGGTTTCCTCAGAACTTCATTATTACCTGGTCTTTTAAAAGCTGCAGATTATAATCTAAAACATGGTTCAAAAGATCTTCGTTTATTTGAGTTGGCGCACATACATATAAAAAATGGTGAGGGTCTAGAAAACATCTCTGAAAAAAAATATCTATCTGGGCTTATATTGGGCAATAAAACTGAAAGCTCTGTTCACTCTAAAGAAGAAAATGAGAGTATATTTACTCTAAAAGGATATTTAACCACACTTTTTGAAAGAAAATTAAAAATGAGATTTGATTTGCTTCAGGATGATATTCCAGGATTTGACCTTTCAAGACAAATTATGCTTAATAGACAGAAGGTTGGTGGAATGGGAAGACTCTCAAAAGATTGGATTAATATTTTAGAATTAGATTTAGATGATGTTTTTGGTTTTGAGATTAATCTTGAACCCATTCTTGGAATGATGAAGAGTAAAAAAACCTTTAAAGATATTAGTCATTATCCAAAAATATCTAGAGACCTCAACCTTGTTATGCCTGTTGAACAAGAAGTTGGTGACTTATTAGATTTATTTTTCCGCCTCGGTAAAAAGTTAATTGTTGAAGCGAAACCAGTCAATATATTTGTTGATGAAAAAAATATTGGTAAAGATAAAAAAAGTGTAACATATGCAATTACATTCCAAGACTCTTCAAAAACACTTGAAGATAATTATGTAAATGAAGTTATTAATGAGATTATAGTTAGTGCAGAAAAGAAATATTTTGCTAAATTACGATCATGAAAGACTTATCATTACTAAACGAACTTGAATTAAAAATACAAGCTCTGGTTTCTTCATTAGAACGTGAGAGAGAGAAAAATAAGGATTCGGAAAAGGCTTTGCAGGAATCTCAAAAGCTCTCACAGATTGAAGAAAAAATCAAAAATGTAATTAGTTTGATAGGGCAATTGGAGAATAAATAATATGTCTGATGGTAGCAACCAAGTTAAGATATCTATATTTGGTCAGGAATATTCCGTCAAAGCTCCTGCTGACCCCGATTATATAAAAAAAATAGCTGAATACTTAGATGAGAAAATGAGAGAAGTACAGGCTGATTTTTCAACAACACAATCGTCTACGAGAATTGCTATTTTGGCTGGAATGAATATTACCGATGAGTTATTCACATCGCGCCAGTCAGAAGAGACAGATAGCACTGATGCTGAACAAAAAATTTCTTCTCTTATTGAGCTAATAGACGACGCTCTGTAGAATCTGATTAAATTTCGATGCCCAACACTACTATCCTATCAGGGAAAGAAGTTAGAGATGTCGTTTCCATATTCTTTGTCAATCTATTTTCTATTCCTAATGAAATCTCATTTACAATCATATCCTTGTCCTCTTCAGATAAATTCTTTTT
>CAZPIF010000258.1:0-2609 GCA_964586565.1 uncultured bacterium | reverse complement strand
AAAGGGGATGCATAAAAAGCAGAAGCAGCGTGTGACAGGTGATGCTCCGGGAAAATAATTTCCCCATTATAATCTAACTCATCCTTAATAAGTTCTTTTATCCAAAGTTTTTTCTTTATCCATAATGGAATAGCTTTTAAAAAAGAGCTTAATCCTTTTGGTGCATAAGAAAGGTAAGTCTCTAATATCCGTTCAAATTTTAAAAATGGTTTGTCATAAAATGATATTACTTGAAGTTGAGAAGCATTTATTTTAGCTTCACTTAAACAATACTTTATAGCATTTGAAGGGAAACTTTGATCGTGTTTCTTTCGAGTAAATCTTTCTTCCTGAGCTGCTGCAATTATTTTACCATTTTTTAAAAGACAAGCTGCGCTGTCATGATAATATGCTGAAATTCCTAATATATACATATCTTGAATATTTAAAATCTAATGCTTTAATGGAAAATAAAAACTAGAATTGAGCTAATATTGTATAAAGAATCTGTAATAAAAAAAAACAATGTTATTTTTGAGAAATCTTGCTCTTGGATGTTACTCATTATAATTTTACAGGTTTTCTGAACGGCATAGTGAATATGTTTATACATTTTGTCGGGATATAAAACAATAAGCATTATCCAATAATTAATAATATAAGGGAATATTATGGCAAACTGGACTCAACATCATGATTTAGTTTACGCTTTCGTTTGTGTGTCTTTTTTAGCAGATGGAGAGGTTGATGAATCAGAAAAAGAAGCCATGCGTGGCAATGTCAAGGTGATGTTGCCGGATGTGTCCGATGAAGAATACAACGCAATGGAAGCTGAAGTTATTAATAAATTCATTGAGCTAGGTGATGAAGACGCAAGAATGAACCAATATGGTTCTTCCTTGGAGGCTCTTAAGGGTTTATTCACATCAGATGAGGATCGTTATAAGGTTGTAAAAAACCTGGCATACATTGCTCGCGCAGATGACTTTATTCATGATAATGAAATGGCAATGGTCGAGCAGGCAGTAAGCGGATTAGATATGACAGATAAAGTAAAACTTGTCAAGACTGATTCCACCTTATTTGTTGATCCTGCATTTTAAAACAATCTAAATAAATACTTCATAATAGCCTCAATAGATGGTCTGTTGGGGCTATTACAAAATAGTTTTATTTATTAAGGGATTTAACATATATGGAAGAGCATAGAGAAAAAAGCGCATCTAGACGGTCAAATGATAGAAGAGACGGTCACAGAAGAACAGAGCATCGAAGAAAAGAGAATGTTGATGTTGATCTCGAAAGAAGGGTTGATTTAGATCAAAGGCAAGGATATCAGAGGAAGTCTAATCGTCGTAGTGGTGGCGATAGAAGAAACGATTAGCAAAAAGTGCAGTGTTACTGCACTTTTTACTATATTAAAATCTAACTAGCAATAATTTCTTTCCATACCTGTAAGAAAGTTATTGAGTGCTGTCAAAGCACTATCTACTGCTTCTAAAATCTGTTTCTTTTTTTCATCTGTATTGCATAGCTCTACCAGTAAATTTCTGATAACTTCACGGTGCCACTCATCTGCATGCATATGGACCGTAAAAAACTTTAATGTGTTTTCATCATTGATTCCATATAGTTTTTGAAGTCCATTTTTTTTCGTTTTGGAAATCTCAGGTTGCATGGATTCATAACAATATAAAGCGGCGAGTCCAATATGGTATTGTTCAGATCTAGATAGTTTATTAAATGTATCAACTAGTTCTTTTGTTTCTTTCATTAGAGCTGCATTTTTTACTTTATCTCTGTCGTTGCCCATTCCTTCAGCAAAACGCATCCAAAGTTCAGGATGGTTTTCAGCGCCTTTTTCTTCATCAACAAGGTTTTCTAATAATATTTGACGTATTTTTATATCTTCACAATTTGAATGGATAGCTGAAAGATAACGTGGAAATGCAGAAACATGCTGGAAGTATTGTGCTGCATATTCACGAATAGTATCATTGGACAATGATCCCTCATTCCATGACTGATAAAACGAATGATTCAAGAGGTGCATATCTTGAATTTTTTTATCGACTTTTTTGACAAAATCTATATTATTCATTTATTTAACTCCAATTTTATTGAATTTATATATCCTATATTAGAAGATTAATATTTAAATAAAAAAGACAATTGATTATAAAATTAAATTAAGCACAAGTAGTCTCGATTAATTTAGCGCATACCTCATAGGGATCCATATTGGCAGATGGTCTTCTGTCTTCCAAATACCCATAACCGTCGTTTGCTGTTTGCATCGGAATTCTTATTGATGCTCCTCGATCGCTTACACCATATCTAAATTCTTTAATACTACATGTCTCATGTAGCCCCGTTAGTCTTTCTTCGTTATGGGCACCATATACAGCTATATGTTCATCATGTGCCTTGCTTAATTTTTCACATGCTTCTTCAATTATTTTAATACCGCCCTTCTCTCTCATTGATTTTGTACTGAAATTTGTATGTGCTCCGGCTCCATTCCAATCTCCCTTTACGGGTTTGGGATGTAGAGTCGCACTCACGCCATAATCTTCTGATATTCTATCTAAAAGCCATCGCGATAGCCACATTTGATCTGCAGATTCTAA
>CAZPIF010000257.1:0-2610 GCA_964586565.1 uncultured bacterium | reverse complement strand
ATAATATAAGTCCCAATCACGTCAGCAAGTAAATATCCATTAGTTTTAGTTTCAAATTCTCCTAATCTTTCTTGGGGCGAAACTTTCTTCAATGTAATTGTAGCAGATACCGGTTTTAAATCTAATTCTGTTGAAAAAAGATATTTATCTGGAGGCATGTATGCTAAAGGAATATTGTCTGATAGATTATTCCCTATCAGGGTAGATATACTTGCAAATAAATTAATTGAATTTGTTAATTTGTATTCTAATTCAGATTCAAGACCATACACTGATGCCCTTACCCCTTCCATTTGATATTTATAAAGCCAGCCTGCCCCACTGCCCCATGCGATGAATTCTGATCCAGCACATGGATGAGAAATTCCTAATGTGGGATTCCAATTTATTGCTTCTGGACAATCACCAATTTTAGAACTGATATGATAGTTAGGACTGAAGTTGTGATAGCCGGTAAACCTGATTTTACTTTTATCTGTATGATGTTCCAAAGATGCCTCAAGACCAATAGTCTTCTCCTGATCCAATGTCGGTTTTCCAATTTCGTAGGCATAAGTTCCGAGATGGGGTCCATCAGAATATAGATCTTCGATACCTGGGGATCTCCCAGTCAACATCGTATTAAATGAAAATTCCCAATTCTGCCAGTTTTGAAAAATTCCTATCCCAGCTGATAAAATAGGAAAATCACGCTGCACTATCTGATCTGAGTCTAAATTTGATGGACTGTACTTGATGTCTGGCATAACCGAAAGATATTCAATCCGTGATGAAAATTGTAAAGTGAAGTCAAATACTTTTCTTTCAACCAATCCAAATACAGCTATGTTTAATTCTTTTGTATCAGGTGTCCAGTAGAATCCACCTGCTTGAAAATCCCGATGCTGGTATAGAGATCCTAGGTAAAACTGTGGACCTTTGAATATACTTTTTAATGAAAAGATTTGTTGATCCAATATTACAGTTGGATTTGAACTACCTTTTTCCGATTCAGTATGTCCATAGCTGGTGTAGCGCTGTTCGATATCCAATGTTTGAAAACCCAAAAAAGATATGTCTCTATGGAAATTAAACTTTTGGGTCTTTTTGTTCATATCTATATCCACTCCGCTTATATGCCCTTCAGGGCTCCCTGGAATACCATAATTCATAGCAATCTGCTCTAGGGAAAAAGTTGTACGATAATCTGAACCGAAATACGTATAACTCCCTGTCACTTCATTATTTCTTAGAGCAGTATTTGCGACCACTCCAATTGGAGACATTTGATCACCTGAATTACGTTTCAATAATGATAATCGCAATTGATTTTTATCATTGATTGGCTGATAGTAAACTATATTTCCAAATATACTTGAGCTTGATGATTCGGTACCAAAAACAGCTTGCAAACTAGATTTATTAAATCTTGTATCTGCATCAATTTGTCTGGATACATTAATGACACCCCCGACTGTATTAGAGCCATAAAGCAAAGTCTCTGGCCCTCGAATCACCCTCACTTTATTAAAAGAAGCCATGTCCATACTCACTGTATGGTCTATGGATGTATTAGAAAGATCTCCAGCTGTTAAACCATCTTCAGTAAGTAAAAACCTATCTCCTGAATATCCTCTTAGTACTGGCTGAGTTGTTCCTTGTCCCATGGATCGAATAGCTATACCCGTTTCCTCTTCGATGGTTAAAGCCAGTGAGGACTTTAGATTGCTATGGTACTGACTACCAGTGATATAAATATTTGATGAAAAACTTTTAGGTTCAAGTTCACTATGAGCATTAACATTTATCTCATCAATTTTTATGGTATCTCTAATCATCAAAATTTCACCTATATCATTTACGTCTCTTTCCAAATCAAGTGATGTCTCGACATCTTTGAATCCTATCATGGATATCGTTAAAGAAACCTTATCATACGGCAAGTTATCAATAATAAAACTACCATCAACCTGTGATGCTGTACCCACACCAAATTTTTCTATATAAATATTGGCACCATGAATAGGTGCTAGATTATTTTTACTAAATATAATGCCTGTAAGTGATGCTTCTTGTGACCATAAAAGCATGCTGACATTCATTAATATTATCTGTGCTTTTATTGCACGGTTAACGCGTAGTAGCATTTAATTGCTCCTGTAAAATCTAATTTAGTAATTCTTCTGCTCTGGAAGCAGTGTTATTTTAATCGTATCTTTAACAGGAGTAGTCTGGTGGAGGGCGACTGTATAGGCTAAATGATCTAGATGATTCCCTATTCTTATTTTTTATTAATTCAAAAAATTTTGATTCAACATCAACAAAGATAATTCCTTGATGTATTAAGATCGACTTTTTATTATTATTTTTAATTTTATCACAATCATGAATTTTAGAAAAATGTTCTTCATTATCACAACCAGGATTACACAATCCATAGTTCTCCATATTCACATCTTGATATGGATCAATATGTAGAATTGAATTGAGAACTAGTAGAGATAATGCACAAGAGAAGATGAAATTGAACAATTTTTTAAACATTACTGGCTTAATCAAAATTTTTAATAGTCTACAATGCTTCCTGAGATCATGGTATCCCCAGAAAGCATTGTATTGTGATGTATTTAT
>CAZPIF010000256.1:0-2670 GCA_964586565.1 uncultured bacterium | reverse complement strand
AAGCCCCGTATTATAGCGGGGTTTTGTGTTTCTATCATAATCAGTAGATTATATTAATAAAATAAATAATTAATGAAATAATGTCATAAGTGATGATATATATAGATAAAATAGAAAAGGCTGCTAATAGAATTCAGCCATATTTAAGAAAAACATATTTAGAGAAATCGTTATTTTTTTCCAGAAAAATAGATGGGGATGTTTGGTTTAAACTAGAAAATTTACAGGTCACTGGTTCTTTTAAGTCAAGAGGTGCTTTGAATAAGGTTCTTAGTTTAACCACAGAAGAAAGAGCTAGAGGTATTGTGTCTGCCTCGACAGGTAACCATGGTGCTGCTGTTGCGTTTGCAGCAGCGCAATTAGAAATTGATTGCAATATATTTGTTCCAAAAAATTCGTCTGCATCAAAGATCGCAAATATGGAAAACTATGGCGCAAATATTCAATTCATTGGTAATGATTGTATTGAATCAGAGCACAGAGCCCGACAAGTTTCAGCGGATGATGGGAGCATATACATTTCACCCTATAATGATATAGAAGTCATGGCAGGCCAGGGAACTATTGGGAAAGAGATTTTTGAGCAATGTAACAGTTTAGATGCTGTTATAATCTCTGTTGGAGGAGGAGGCCTAATAGGAGGAATTTCGTCCTATTTAAAGTCTCAATATCCTGAAATATGTATTATTGGATGCTCACCTAAAAATTCAGCAGTAATGATTGAATCTATGGAAGCTGGTAAAATTTTAGATCTTGAATCCAAGCCTACAATTAGTGATGGTACTGCTGGTGGGGTAGAAGAGGGCTCAATTACATTTGATATATGTTGTAATAACATAGATAAAACAGTTCTACTAACCGAAAGCGAGATAAAACATGCAATGCTATTATATATAAAAAATGAAAGGAAATTACTTGAAGGTGCAGCTGGAACAGCTGTCGCTGTTCTAGAAAAGAAAAGAAAAGAATTGAAAGGGAAGAACGTTGGTGTCGTAATATGTGGTGGAAATATTAGTATGGAAGATTTAAAGGTTATACTTTGATAAATCTAGATGTAGAAACAAAACCAATTTTTATTAAATTTTGATATAATGATAAATAAAAAAAGTAATTGAATGGATATCCCTAGATTCCACCTTGCATTCCCTGTGAACGATCTTGAAAAAAGTAAAAATTTCTATACAAGTGTATTGGGTTGCGCTTTAGGAAGAGAATCTAAAAAGTGGATAGATTTTAATCTTTATGGTCACCAGATAGTCGCTCATTTATCTCCAGATGATTGTCATGAAAACAGTGTTAACCTTGTTGATGGAGATAAAATTCCAGCTAGACACTTTGGTGTGATATTGCCATGGTCTGATTGGGAAAAATTATCTAAATATATAAAAAAAATGACTGTTGATTTTTTTATAGAACCTAGGATAAGGTTTAAAAATAAGCCTGGCGAACAGGGTACTTTTTTTATTAAGGACCCAAGTGGAAATATTTTAGAATTTAAATCATTTAAAAGTGATAGTGAGATTTTTAGGAAATAATATAAAAAATGCCAAAGATAGATTTTCTGCCCGATAATAAAGTTTTTGAATCTGAACCTGGTGAAACAGTATTAGATACTGCAGCAAGGAATGGTATACCTCATGTGAATGCATGTGGTGGCGAGGGGAAGTGTACAACATGTAGATTTTTAATTTTAGAAGGTATTGATAATTGCTCACCTGAGACGGAAAAAGAGATCTCATTAAAAAATAAAGCACACACGACAGATGAATTTAGGCTAGCATGTCAAACAACTATCACAGGTGATATAACAGTTAGGAGACTGGTTTTAAATAAAGAAGATATTGAATCTGTATCTGAAAGAAGTGTGTCAGGAAGACTTGGTGAAACAAAAAAAATCGCAATCCTCTTTAGTGATATAAGAGGTTTTACACCATTCTCTGAAAAACTTACACCATATGATGTAGTTTTTATATTAAATAGATATTTTAATAGGATGGTAAAAGTTGTAGAAAAAAATAATGGGACCGTTGATAATTATATAGGTGATGGTATGGTCGCTATTTTTGGTCTACATGATGAAGAAAATCCCGCTATCTTTGCTGTTAAATCAGCTCTTGAAATGTGTGCTGAGATTGATGATATGAAACCATACCTTAAAACTATGTATGGGCAGGACTTTGATATTGGCGTAGGTATACATTGGGGAGAGGCGGTAGTAGGAGATATTGGATCAGGAAAATCAAAAAGATTAACCGCAATTGGTGATGCAATGAACTTTGCAAGTAGAGTCGAATCAGCGAATAAACAATTTCAATCACGAGTTCTTATTTCTGAAGAAACTCATGATGAGATCAAAGATACACTTATCATAAAAGATTTTATGAGGACTAATCTTCCTGGCATAGAAGGCAGGGTAACATTATACGAAATTGAAGATATTAATTTTCAGTCAGATCAAGAAATCGAAAGTATATTTAAAGAAGATAATATGGTGTGGAATAAGTGCTCTGAAATTGATTCCTTTTTAGATAAACCCCAGCAAGTCTTTAAAATCAAGAGAGAAGATATACTTGTTGTAAAAATAGAGGATAATTTTTTTGCACTAAATGATAAATGTCCCCATGCATATCTTAGTTTACAGGGTAGTGATATTGATATGAAAAATGAGAC
>CAZPIF010000255.1:0-2685 GCA_964586565.1 uncultured bacterium | reverse complement strand
AAATTTCACTAAAAATACAATATATATTTTAAAAATGAATTACAATATTGCTTTTGACTGTTTAATAGTTTTCTCCTCAATCATAATGCTCTGGAAAGGTGCTGATTGGCTTGTTGAATCTGCTGCAGAAATTGCTCATACATTTAAAGTGTCTGACCTTATCATAGGATTAACAGTTGTAGCATTTGGAACATCAGCTCCAGAGTTTGCTGTTACAATAAGTGCAGCTGCCACTAATCAAACTGATATTTCAATAGGTAATGTGATTGGTTCAAATATATTTAATTTAGGCTTCATATTAGGTGGTACTGCAATAATTAGGCCTATCGCTACTTCGAAGAGAATGTTTGAGCGTGATGGTCTCTTCCTATTGATTGCAACTGCGTTAATCTTTTTCTTTTTCTTTGGAATTGATGGTTGGACCCCTGATGATAATTATACAAAAAATGAAGGCCTATTGCTTTTCTCTCTTTTAATTGGTTATGTAATATTTTTATTTGTAAAGAAAGATCCACCAGAAGAGGTACATCCTAGTACTGCTACTTATTTATCATATGTATTGTTTTTTATAGGTCTAGTGGCAATAGTCTTAGGTGGTCATCTAATGGTAAAACATGCATCAAATGTTGCCAGAGCTATAGGTGTTTCTGATTGGGTAATTGCTGTAACTATAGTTGCAGCTGGCACATCAGCACCAGAATTCGCTACTTCTTTAACTGCTGCTATAAAAGGACGCCATGGTATAGCAGTTGGGAATCTTATAGGTAGTGATTTATTCAATTTGCTAGGAGTACTAGGTTTGGCTGGTATGATAAACCCGTCCGATATTTCTCAAGATATATTTGGAAGTGTTTTTTTACTAGTACTTATGGTTGGCCTTACTCTTTTTATGATCAGGACAAATTGGAGGATTGGACGTATTGAAGGTACTATCTTAGTATCGATAAATCTAATTAGATGGTACGTAGATTTTGCAAACTAGCTATATAAATCTTGTTCTTGTATATATTTCCAAACAGGCAAAGTAACCATGTAGCGAATTGTTTTATCATCTCCCCATCTTTTCCTAATAATTGTAGATGAGATTTCTACTCTAGGTATATTTGCAAACTGAATTCTATGTAAAATCCATGAGGGGATATCGCTAGGGCGAAATCCAGGTCGTATAGCAACTATTACCTTACAGTTTTCAAGTATACCTCTTGGATTTTTCCAATTCTGAAAGTCCAGCAAGCTATCACTACCTATGAGGAAAAATAATTCATCATCTTTACCAATAACGCTATGTTTCATATGGGAAATTGTATCAATTGTATATGAAACACCGCCACGATTAATTTCTATATCAGATAGTTCAAAATTGGGGTTATCTTCAATTGCAAGTTTTACCATCTCAATTCGCTTCTTTTGTGGGGTAATAACTTTCTTATTCAGTTGCTCATTAGCTGGTACAAAAATAATTTTATCAAAATTTTCTGCTTCGCAAATAGTCTGAGCGATTAATAAATGTCCAATATGAGGAGGATCAAATGTTCCACCAAAAAGACATATCTTCAATTTTCTTTCCTTTGTAATCTTTTCTGTACTTTTTCTACCTTATTTTTTGCATATTCGTAAAGTCCATTTTCAATAAGCACTTTCTCATACTTATTCAAAAGAAGAATAGCTTTATCTACATCTCTATTTTGCGCTAAAGCTATTATCATCCCTTGATGGGCATCATTGATAATTTCGGTATCATAATATGTATCAATGACTGATTGGAAAGTCATTATTGCAGATTCATATTCTTCTAATTTTATATATAAGATACCTGTCTCATATAATTTTGTTCCAAGTTTTTCTCTCATCATATCGATTGATGATATCACTTCTTCTTTTAATAATGTATTTGGAAAATCATCTAAAAATTCTTGATATCTTTCCAGGGCTTTTTCGGTATACTCTTGATCATGGTAGTATTTCGGGGATTCTATTCTATATGCTTCGCAAATTTGAAATCGTGCATTTTCTGTGAATGGGCTGTAACCCATCCTTCGAGTTAATTTTTCATACTCTGCAATAGCCAATATATATTCTTTGTTTCTAAAAAATGATTCACCTAGATAGTATTGTGCATCATCTCCAAGATCAGTACCAGAACCCCTCATAACTACATATTTAAAATCTGATTGAGCTTTAAGATATTTTTCATTTTCTAAATTTTCCATACCAACCTTAAATCTTTCATCGATAGTGGCATTTTTATTTCTATTCGCACCACTACATGATAAAATCAATAGTGAAATAGTAATTAATAGTAGATTGAACAAAGGTCTCATTAGAAATTCACTGAGAATTTAATTCCGCCGACTCCAATCGGACTTTCTGGATCATAAACAAGATTAATATTTGAATCTAACATAGCTCTCTCATCTTTTTTTCGTATTGCTTTTTTCTGACTTGACCATACAGTTTCAATTCCACTAATAACATGATTAAACATAAGAACAGTAATACTATATTTTGCGGCAGTTAACATTCTATTTGAGTTATATCTTTGATTGATATAATCATTTTTCATTGGTGTTTTAATTATAATCTCAATACTATCTCCCACATCTTTTTCTTCCCAATACCACTCCTCTCTTGCATCATTCCATCCACCAACAAATTGATCATATTTACCAATATTCTCGTAAAAGT
>CAZPIF010000254.1:0-2695 GCA_964586565.1 uncultured bacterium | reverse complement strand
ACCCCTCCCTCAGAATTCTCATTCATGCTGGAGGGTTTTTATTTATTTAGCCAATATAATTCGGCTAATTTATAGCAGCGATTTTTACAATTATTATGAAAATATATAATTTTAGTGCAGGACCAGCGTGTCTACCAGACCCTGTTATACTAGCAACTAATCAGGCAATAACTGAATACAAAAGCACAGGCATGAGTGTTATTGAAATGAGTCACCGTTCTGAACCAATTGAGCAGCTATTTGGCGAGGTCACACATCGAATAAAGCTACTATTGCGTGTACCTGAAAATTATGAGGTCTTATGGTTACAGGGTGGTGCGTCGATGCAGTTCTCAATGGTTCCTCTTAACCTGCTACCTGATGGCTCTAGCGCTGACTACATAGAAACGGGTTCCTGGTCAGCCAAAGCGATACATGAGTGTAATAAAGTAGGTTTTGCAAATGTGATTGGCAGCTCCAAGGAAAATAATTTTTCTTATATACCAAATAAATTTACCCAGAAATTTGATTCAAAATATCTTCATATAACTAGTAATAATACAATTTATGGTACTCAATATAAAGTTTTTCCTAGGATAAATAATAAGGATTCATTTTTAGTAGCAGATATGTCATCAGATATATTATCAAGGGTAATAGATATCTCTCAGTTTGGACTTATCTACGCCGGTGCGCAGAAGAATATGGGACCGGCAGGTGTTACGCTTGTCATAATTCGAAACGATCTTGTTAGCAAAAAGTATAGAGATTTACCTGCGATGCTTGATTATGGTGTGCACATTAAAAAGAGATCCATGTTTAATACGCCTCCAGTATTTTCTGTGTTTGTTGTTAATGAAACCTTAAAATGGATTGAAGGTATTGGCGGAGTGGAAGAGATTGAGAAGGTCAATATCCGGAAAGCAAATAAACTTTATAGTGAGATTGATAGAAATCCATTATTTAGATCACCTGTAAATATTAATGATCGTTCTATGATGAATATTCCCTTTGTTTTTGCTGATTCAGCCATGGATGATAACGCTTTCCTTGGTTATTGTACAGACAGAGGCCTTCTAACACTAAAAGGTCATAGATCTGTCGGTGGTTTTAGGGCCTCAGTATATAATGCAATGCCTGAGAGTGGTGTTGATGAATTGGTTTTAGCAATGCAAGAGTATAAGGGGTGAGGTGTTAATGATTAGTTTCTTTTATTTGTTTCTCTATGATTGAATCATTCATGTTAAATGAATAAGATTCAAAAACAATTAGTTGTAGTAGAGTTTATGGTTATATCTCTTTTACTTTGGCGATATTATACAGACCAGCTTACGGTTGTAAATGCATTTGTATATACATCTATCTATGTTCTCTGCATGGTTGGCTGGTTCTATTTCAAGGATTAAGTGTGTGGTTATTTTATGATCAATAAGTTAGTTCTCTTGAATTTAATATTTTTAAGCTGTTCAAAAACTGTATCAATTGATAAGGTATACTTTAATGGCCAGATATGGACAGGAGATTATAATAATCCATATGCTACTTCAATATTTATCAGAGACTCCATTATTATTTTTGTTGGATCAGATGAGGAGTCACTTGCAATGTCGGGTAAGAATACTGTAAAAATAGATCTAAAAGATAAGTTCGTAACTCCAGGGTTAATTGATAATCATGTTCATTTTATTAGTGGTGGGTTGCAGTTGTCACGCGTTGATCTATCAAATGTTAGAACAATGTTAGACTTTAAGAAAAAAATTATTAAAACTCACAAAGAATTACCGTTAGATAAGTGGATGCAAGGGGGGAACTGGGACCATGAAAAATGGGGTGGAGAATACCCTGATAAAGCGTGGATCGATGATATAGTTCCAGACCGACCTGTCATTTTAGAGCGTTTGGATGGGCACATGGCGCTGGCTAATAGTTTTGCCCTGAGACTAGCTGGGATTGATAGGGGTACGAAGGATCCAGCGGGTGGTCTGATTGTAAAAGATGACAATGGTTATCCAACAGGGATATTAAAGGATAAGGCTATAAATCTATGCACAGATTTGATACCTGAAGAAACAGATGAGGAATTAGATAAAGCACTTGAGAGGGCTTCAGATCATGCGCTTTCTCTGGGTGTAACCCAGGTACATGACATGGGTTTATGGAGGGACCTTGAAGTATACCGTCGTAATTATAAAAACAGTAATCTAAGAATACGTATCAAATTATTTACCTGGTACACCAACTGGAAAGATATAGTTGATTATGTTAAAAAAAATGGAGTAGGGAATGATTGGCTGAAGTGGAATGGTATTAAAGGGATGGTTGATGGTTCCCTAGGATCTCGTACGGCTTGGATGAATGAGCCATATTTGGATGACTATCATTCATATAGCAAGGAGCTTCTTCCAACTGTTGGCATTATAACGTTAAAAGACACTACTGACTTTAAGTACATCCTAAGAGAGACAGATAAGAATAATATCCAGCACGCAGTACATGCGATTGGTGATAAAGCCAATGATTGGATATTAAATCAATTCTCAGAGATAAGAATAGAGAATGGAGATAGGGACAGAAGAAGTAGGATAGAGCATGCACAGCATCTGTCATTATCTGCTATCCGGAGGTTCTCTTTGGATAATATAATACCATCCATGCAACCATATCATTTATTTGATGATGGGGCATGGGCACATAAGAGGGTTGGCCTAGATGTATT
>CAZPIF010000253.1:0-2717 GCA_964586565.1 uncultured bacterium | reverse complement strand
GGGGTTTGCCACCCTGGTTCGAAAGACTCAATAATGTTATTAGATCCAGCTTATACAAATTATTACGATTTTGCAAAACGATTTAATGTTAAAATTATTTCAACTACAAGAAGTTTTAATGACGATGGTAGTTTTGCACAAATTGATGTAGCGAAAATTGAAAAAGTAATAAAGGTAAAAAAACCTAAAGGATTAGTAGTAATACCATTTGATAATCCAACCGGTCAATTTATATCGCAAAATGATTTAGAAAAAATAGGTAGTTTATGTGTTAAATATGGAGTTTGGTTAATTAGTGATGAAGCTTATAGATCGATTTATTATACAAATGATGAAAAATCTTCAAGTATTTGGAATTTAAGAGAATCATTTTTGCCTGGAATTTCAGGAATTAGAATTGGAATTGAATCTTCATCAAAAATTTGGAATGCATGTGGTCTCAGAATTGGTGCGCTACTAACTGATAATAGTAGTTTTCATGAAAAAGCTGTTTCAGAGTACACTGCTAATTTATGCGCAAATGCTTTAGGTCAAAATATTTTTGGAGCTTTAGCAAATGAATCTCATAATAGCATATTGTCATGGTTTGATAAGCAAAAACAATATTATCAAAAAATCATTTTCAAAATGAAAAATGAATTTGAAAAACTTATCCCAGGTATAATCATTTCTAACCCTGAGGCAGCAATATACTTTATAATAGATTTAAAAAATATAGTGGATAAAGATTTTGATTCAGTTGATTTTACAATGTTCTGCGCAACAAAGGGTAAAGTAAAAATAGATAATCATTATTACACTTTATTTCTAGCACCAATGAAAGGATTTTATGTTAATCCAGAATATGGTACTACGCAATTACGAGTTGCGATGGTAGAAGACTATAGATTAATGATTAAAGCTCCATTCATTTTATCAAAACTTTTAAATAAATACCTAAATAGATAATATTTATAATAATATATTGGATGAAAATTTCACTTGCATTATATTAAAGTATAACTTTAAATAATTCAATTATGAGTAAAATAAAGCCACAAGTTAAAAAATTATATTATTCAATTGGTGAAGTAAGTCAGTTAACTGATTTGAAAGCTTATGTATTGAGATATTGGGAAACAGAATTTTCAGTGTTAAAACCACCAAAAAATCGTGCTGGAAATAGAACATACAGACAAAAAGATATAGATACGATTTTAAAAATCAAGGATTTATTGTATAAAAGAAAATTTACTATTAGCGGTGCAAGGGATTTAATTAATAAGAAGACAAAAATTAATGATGTTCACCCTAATAAAAGCAATCTCTCAGAAAAACAGGAAATTGCAATTAATAAAATAAAAGAAGAACTAAATAGTATTTTAGCCATTATTTCAAAATAATATTAACGGAACGTGGCGCAGCCCGGTAGCGCACCACAATGGGGTTGTGGGGGTCGCAGGTTCAAATCCTGTCGTTCCGACCATATTTATAGTAATTGTAGATTCAAAATCTTCTAATTATTTGAAAAAACAAAGTAAATAAACTATTAACTCAATATGCTGACCACTGGTTTTATATTTATAACTCTAACACTTATTATTCTTGTAATAATATTATTTAAAATGGATATGCCTAGGGCATCATTACCATTAGGAATAATCTATATAATTTTTATTATATACCAGATATCTGAAAAAAATAAAAAAACAATACAAGAAATTCCTGAAAAATTAATTAACACTAATAATTCTGAAATTTTGAATAAAAATCAAAAGAAGGAAAAATTAAAGCCTCTAAACAAGAAAACGGAACAAAAAAGACCTATTCCTAAGCCGGAGACAAAGAAAAAGTCTACGTTACCTGAATCAAAAATATCTATTAAAAAAGATTCAAAAAAAAATAAAAATCAAAAACAAATTGAAAAAAATCAAACAGCTAGTACCTTAAAACTTATGGATATAAAAATTTGTAAATTTATTAAAAAAAGGACCCCTGTAGGTTCAGACATTATTTTTTCTAATAGTGTTGATTCTCTTTATTGTTACACCCGTATACAAAATAAAGGAACTAAAAAAGAGGTAAAACACATATGGTACTACGAAGGTAACATGATGACGCAGGTAAGATATAATGTAAAAAGATCAAATATATACAGGTCTTGGACTAGAAAAACTATATATCCTCACCAAATTGGTCGTTGGAGAGTCGACGTCCATGATAATAATGGAACAGTTATTGGCTCAATTAATTTTGAAATTAAAAAGAGTTACAATTAATTCCCTTTTTGAAGAAATATATTTTTTATTTGTTCATAGCTACTACATCTTGTAGCAATATATCGATTGAAAAAAGGTTACCAATGAATTGGTCTAAATTTGATTTAGATCTACCTAATGGGATTAATATTTTTAAAGGAGAAAATAAGCAAATTCCTTTAAAAGCATGGGTTGCAAAAATTGATTTAGATAATGAAAAAATAAATGCTAAAGTTTTATCATCTATTGATAAAGATAGAAGAGAATCTCCAATGCGATTTTTACAAAACACTGGTGCATTAGTTGTCATTAATGGCGGATACTTTAATTCAGAAAATTTTAAATCTAAACATGTAGGTTTACTTAAAACAAACGGTTTACTTGAAGAGCCTGCAAGCCACTCTGTTATAAGAGACTCTGAGCGTTATTTTATTTCAAGAGGAAGTTTTGGAATTAAATTTAATGGTGATCCTGATATTG
>CAZPIF010000252.1:0-2723 GCA_964586565.1 uncultured bacterium | reverse complement strand
AAAATGATACAAAGATCTACCTCTACTAATAACTCTTCCACCATCATCAAGTCTGGAAAATAAAGCATCTACAGTACAGAGTTTAGTATCAGGATCATCCCAAACTGGTGCAATTTCAATCTTGTCTATCCTAGTTTTAGTAAAGAAAGATTTTGGAGACTTAGTCCATTTCCTAAATAAATCATCTAGCTCATCCTTACTTCTTAACACAATAGGCTGATTTGTACCATAATGCAGAGTGCATCTATCGTGGTCAAAGAAGTTTGAAATCTCATTGATATTTTTGCCATCAACAGCTCTTATATATTCTCTAAAAAAAGTTTCCATGCCATCATAGTCATCAAATTTTTTGGTGTTCTGACCAAATAAATAATAGAATAGTAGAAACGGGGTAAGATAGAATATCCTCTTCATAGATATACCTAGTAATTAATGTTAAATAAAGCTAAGTAGATTAATTAATTTATTCACTATTAATATTTAAACTAGAATGATTTAAATTAATGACATCACTCAGTTTGAATGTATTAATTATGAAAAGTATAAGCAAAATTTTCCTTATCTCTCTTTTTACACAATTCCTTCTTATGGAAACTTTACAAGCAAAAAAGGTAAAGGATAATCGTGTAAAAATGCTAAATGGGGAATATGCAAAGCTATCTGACTTTAATAAAAATGGTCCGATGATAATTAACTTTTGGACTACGTGGTGACCATTCTGTGAAAGGCAGTTGGCCTATCTTGATCAATTAAATAAAAATTTTAGTGATGCCGGACTTAATGTTCTTACTGTTAATACAAACAAACCAAATATCCTAAATCAAGTAAGACCCTATATAAATAAAAGAAAGTACAAGTTCCCTGTTGCAGTTGACCCTAGAGGAAAACTCGCTAAACAATTCGGAGTTATGGGGTATCCTTACCTATTTCTGATAGATAAAAATGGTTCTATTATTTATAAAGCAGCAGGATACGAAGATGGCCAAGAAGATACATACCTAAGTGAGCTGATGAAATATCTAGATGGTGAGAATATTTCTTATAATGATTTTAAATATGAGAAACAAATTTCTGAGAAAAAAGAAACTAGTATTAACCTTGATTTTTAGCTTTTAAATGCTCGATTCGAATCCAATTTTCTATTTAAACTTATTTTAAGCTAACGGCACTTGCCCTGATTATTTACTATTAGGCTTGGGGCCTTGTAAAAACCGGCTCAAGTGGTGTCGATAAGGAAGAATCATACCTATAACCACCTAAGTTAAAACTCAATATATCGTTTTTATCAATAATTCTATTTTTAATAATATAACGCGCCATCATACCTCTTGCTTTTTTTGCAAAAAACGAAATCATTTTTAATTTTCCATCTCTTAATTCTTTAAACTGAGGTGTGATTACCTCTGCACCTAAAGTTGGATGGTCTATTGATTTAAAATATTCAACTGAAGCACAGTTGATAAGAACCTGCTGCTTATGCTGTTTAAGTTCTTTATTTAGAGACTTAGCAAGCATATCGTTCCAAAAATCATAGAGTGAATTGCCCAAAATATTATTTAATTTGGTGCCCATTTCAAGTCTATAGGGTTTCATGAGGTCAAGTGGTCTTAGAACACCATATAGTCCAGAAAGTATACGTGTATTACTCTGTGCAAATTCTACATCCTTAGTATCAAGCGATTCGGCATCAAGGCCAGTATAAGTGTCACCTAAAAAAAAGTAGAGAGCTTCCATTGAAGAATCTTGGTCTGATACATCATTCCAATTTTGCATACGCTCCCAATTAAGGGTCGCTAGATTCTTGCTGATACCCATTAATGACATTAGGTCACTAGGATCCATAGACTTAAGCTGCTCAACTAGAATTTTGGATTGATTAATGAATCTTGGAGATTGAAACTTATCAGTACGTGCGCAACAATCTTTTGAAAGTTTTTTTGCAGGTGAAAGTACTGTTATCATATACTGAATTTAATAAGGTATACTAACAAATTAAAGGGTATCAGCAATAACATTATTGAGCCTATCAACGAATCCAGAAGGGTCTTCCAATTTTACTCCCTCTTGTATGAGTGCTTGCTCATACAATAACCAAGCTATATCATCGAAAGCTTTTTGTCTAGTTTTCTCTTTGAGCTTGATAACAATATCATGTTCAGGATTTATTTCTAATATTGGTTTGATTTCAGGCACATCCATCTGCCCCATTGAGCGCATCATTTCTTGCATTTGCGCAGTTGGATCGTTCTCATCAGCAACGATACATGATGGAGAATCATTTAGCCTTGAAGATATCTTTACATCTTTTACTTTATCACCCAACAGCTTCTTGATTTTTTTCAATACAGGCTTTAATGATTTTTCAGTATCTTTATCATGCTTTTCAGAAAAATCTTCTGTTGCCCCACTCCGATTTACAGATTTGAGATCTTTTTCATCATATTTTGGCACACCTGTGATAATGATTTCATCTATTTCATCATCTAGTATTAAGACCTCAATATCTTTTTTCTCATACATTTCTAGAAGCGGTGAATTTTTGAGTGATATTTGATTTTGACCAGTAATATAGTAAATAGATTTTTGATCATCTCTCATTCTTTCAACATACTCTCTGAGTGAAACAATTCCATCACTTTTTGTAGATTTAAACCTTAATAAATCTGTAAGCGCATCTTTATGCTCAAAATCTTGATAAACACCCTCTTTAATTAATCTGCCAT
>CAZPIF010000251.1:0-2734 GCA_964586565.1 uncultured bacterium | reverse complement strand
CTCTGGACCTTGGAAAGGATAAAACAAACCGGTTTTAAACCAAGCCTAAGGCAGACACTGTTTGAGTTTAATATGGGATACATCATTTCTGCTGTACTGGCAGTATGCTTTCTTACACTAGGCTCATATCTAATGTATGGTACAGGCACATCTTTCTCCAACAACAGTTCGATTTTTGCCAACCAAGTTATTAAACTGTATACAGACTCCATTGGAAACTGGAGCTACTGGGTCATATCGATCTCAGGCTTTAGTATTATGTTTGGAACATGTATCGCTGTATTTGATGGATACGCACGGTCTGTGAGTGAATGTATACGACTTGTAGATCAAAATAAAAAAAATAATAGACTATATTATGATATAATAATATGGATATTGGCTACAGGAACTTTTGGCATCATATATCTCTTTGGCTCTCGATTAAAAGAGCTTGTCGATCTTGCAACAACGATTTCATTTATTATAGCACCCTTTGTCGCGATAGCTAATTATAAACTTGTCTCTAATCTTTATTTAAAACCAAATGATATTCCCCCAGACTGGTTGAAATATTTGGCAATTACTGGAATTGTGTTTCTAAGTGGTTTCAGTATTTTATTTCTGTATGTACGAATTATATAAAAAAACTAGAGAAAAAAATCTATAGTATACTCTCTCCGGTCTGTATACTCCAGAGGTTCGAATAAAAGCTATCGGTTCTACCAACAAGAGTATTATGGTCTCCTTCCTCTATTATTTTACCATCCTTTAGAACAAGTATATTACTGCAGTTTCTTATAGTAGATAGTCTATGTGCTATAATTATGGAAGTCCTTCCCTCTCTGATTGCAAAGAGTGCACGCTGAATCAACTGCTCTGTTCTATTATCTACTGATGATGTAGCCTCATCAAATATAATAACCTCCGGCTTTCGCATAAGCGTTCTTGCTATAGCTATCCTCTGCCGCTGGCCCCCGGAAAGATTCTGGCCTCGTTCTCCAATAATTGTATCAATCCCTTCAGGTAATTGTTCTATAAACTCCCATATCTGGCTCTCCTTTGCAGCGGATTCAATCTCCTCTAATGAAGATCCTTTTAATCCATAACAGATATTTTCTCTGATGCTTGCATTGAAGAGAAAAGGTTCCTGACTAACTATTCCTATCTTCTCCCTTAAAAATTTTATATCAAGATCCGTAATCTTATGATCTCCCATGATAATGGAACCATTATCTGCCTCATAGAGCCTCAACAATAATTTTGCAATGGTAGTCTTTCCTGAACCTGTATCTCCAACAATTCCTACAGATGAACCAAAAGGTATATCCATGTTAAGGTCTTTAAATAATCGCATACTAGGATCATATGAGAATTCAACATTCTCAAACCGAATATGACAATCAATATTTTCTGGGACTTTAGCGTTAGAAATATTTACGATCTTCCTTTTTTTAGCAAGAAGGTCAAATATTCTATCAGAGGATGCCATAGAGCGCTCATAGTCATCGATTAGGGTTGATAGGGTTGTAAAGGGCCATAAAAACCTCTGTGTTAAGAAAACAAGTATGCTATAGGAGCCGACCTCAATCGTTCCGTTAAGAGCCATATAGCTACCTATAAGAATGGTACCAAGAAATCCAGCAAGTACTCCCATTCTGATGAGAGGATTAAACGCACTGCTTATTGCTATTGCTTTTATATTCTCATCTTGATATTCCGTGCTTCTTTGCTTTAGAGCATTTTTTTCAAAATCAAAAGTCATGAAACTCTTTATAACCTGTATACCCATAAGGTTATTAATTATTGAAGCATTAAGAGCGCCAACTTTTTCTCTTATAATCTTGTACTTTGGAGATAGTCTCTTTTTAAAATAAATACTTATAATAAATATTATTGGTACGGGTATAATTGCAATGGATGCAATTATTGTAGATATATAAAAAAATATAAATCCAATTATCACGGTAGATATCATTACCTGAATAATCTGATTTACGCCATTATTTAAAAATCTTTCAAGCTGATTAATGTCGTCATTCAATATTGCTGTGATATTGCCAGTGGATTGTTTTTCATGCCAACCAAGGTCCAGTCTCTGAGCATGATCGTATGCAGATACTCTAAGCTCGTGCTCAGCATTCTGCGCCAGGCCTCTCCACTCTATCATATAAAGATATTCAAATAAAGATTCTAAAGCCCAAATAATAAATGTGACCGCACCAAGGAAAAGAACCTGTGAATTAATTGATTCAAATCCCAAAGATGCAACAAAACTCTGATTTTTCTTTACAACAAGATCAACCGCAACCCCGATAAGTACCTCGGGAGCTATATCAAAGATCTTATTCAAGGCAGAATAGATAGAAGCAAAGATAACTTTAGATCGCCAACGCTTTAAGTATCTTAAAAGCCTTGAAAGGGAGCTCTGTGTGCTATTATCACTCATATCTAGAGAAAAACCGATTTAAATAGGCTGGAATTTAAGTAAACAAAGACTGTTAACTGTGTTTATCCCATATTAAGGACATAAAAAACAATTCAGTAAATCAGACAGAACTAAACATTAATTAGTCCTGTCTGATTTTTGTTGGGTATTTATTTTATAAAAAGCATTTTTCCAGTCTGAAGAAAATCTCCTGCTTCCATTCTGACAATATACATACCAGTTGATACAAGTTCACCCTTATGATTTGTTCCATCCCACTGTATCGAATGATTTCCTGAAGTTCGCACCTCATTGATAAGCGATCTT
>CAZPIF010000250.1:0-2743 GCA_964586565.1 uncultured bacterium | reverse complement strand
GTGTCAACTGCTGAATCTGCTGCTGCAAATACTTCCTGTGTATCAGCAACTGCTGCTACGGCTGTTTCTAATGTGATAGTTGGATCTTCAATTGCTTCAACTACCGCCGCTGTCTGAGTTGCCTCTGTCGTCCACAAGTCTAGCAAAGCACTACTTTCAGCCTGGGCAGTTTCTGCCGCAGAAACTGAAGCTATGGCTGCTTGAGCTGCCGCTATTGCAGCACTTGCCGCTGATTGAGTATCACCAAGTAGCGCTGCAAGCGGATCGTCTGCCTGATAAGTGGTCCGGCTATTCTCAACATGTACGGAATTTGAAGAACGTCTCATGTCAACTCTCTTATTCTGAGTCTGCTCGGCTTCTGCCCCAGCAAGACCAGCAATAAAGGCATCAATTTGCTCTTGAGTGAATCCCTGAGCAAGCGCTTCATCAATCGCTGCTTGAGCTGCTGTTGAGGTTTCCTCTATGTCAGCCACTGCTTCAACTAGATCATTGGTGGCCTCTGCTACTTCAGCTTCATTTGCCTCGACTGCATTAGCAGCATTCGCTAATTCTTGAACTGCAGTTTCATTTGCTTCTTGGGCCGCATCAACTACTGCTTGCTGTCCCGCTTCAGCATCATTAACTGCGGTTTGTGCGGCTTCTAGCTGTGCATTAGCTGCTGCTTCTTCTTCAGGCGTTTCAGCAGCTGCTAATGCTGCAGAAGCTGCGTCAAAGGCTTGTGCGGCGGCATCTGCCACTTCTGCAGCTTCACCTAATTCTCCCAAACCTTCGGCAACTGCAGTATTAGTTGCAAGCTCTTCAGCAGCTTGATCCCTAGTATCCACTGCTGCTTGCGTAATCGCTACCGCTTCTTCGGCAATTTCAATAGCATTTTCAGCATTGCCATTATCTATAGCATCGGCTATTGCTGCCGCTCTTTCTGCCGTGTACTCAACAGCATCTGCAGCTTCCTGAGCTTCTTCTGCTGCTTCTTCTGCAAGAGCTTGTTGTGAAGGCCCTACATATCCTGCAGTCAATACTCCGTCTTCAGAAACTGCTTGAAGCTTTTCCACTCCATCTGGTGTGTTTGTTTGAACTGAACCATTTTCATTAACTACCGGCTCAAAAACATTTCCTTCTTCGTCAACGAATGACATAGTTCCGTCAGCTGCCATAGTTACTTGAGTTCCATCACCCATTGCTGTCTGCAGTCCGCCGTCTTCAAGTTTCATGGTTTCTTGAGTGTTTCCATCTGCGAATGTAACCGAAGTTGCACCAGTGTCTGGATTTGTTTCGGCGACCATTCCCAATGGATCAACTACAGTGAGGCTTCCATCAGGATTCTCACGTGAAACATAGTCTTCTCCCTCTGGTGTGGTGAATGTAGTTGTACCTGTAATCGGATTGAATCTTTGAACACCGCCGTCTGGAAGGTTCTTCTGGACTGTTCCATCATCAAGTGTGGATGTAACTGTCTGTTCACCGTTAGGTGCAACTTCAATTTCCCAACTTCCGTCTTCGGCTTCCATTATCGAAGTTCCGTCAGTCATTAGAGTAACAAAATCGCCATTTTCAGACTGAACTGTTTTTCCTCCGAAGCCCCATTCATCTGTGAATTCAACTGACCCGTCAGTGTTAATAACTTCAACAGAGCCATCACCCATTTGCGTGACCATCGATCCATCATCTTGGATGAAGGATTGGTCAACTGAACCGTCTGGATTGGTTCGTTGGAACGTTCCATCAGGTCTTTGCACTTCTATTAGTCCATCCGACTGTTTAATTAAGAAATTACCTGAGTCTTCATCGAAGATCTTTTCGCGGGTCCATCCTGAAGGCTCTACAAAAGTTTCTCCTCCGTCAGGTCTCTTTAAAACAGAAGATCCATCTTCACTTATTGTTAAAGAAGAACCATCATCTTGCACTTCGGTTATTGTTACTTCGCCGGTAATAGAAGTGAACCTTCCTGATCCATCAGGGTTTTGTTCGATAATTGTTCCATCTGGGTTTATTTGCTGGAATCCACCATCTTCGGTTACTACACGTTCCATAGCTTTTCCATCACCCCAGAAGACTGTAAATCCACCGTCTTCATCGATTGTTTGACTCATTCCGTCTTCCCATGCCATAGCTTTAATGCCATCACCTAGGTCGAAAGCTACCGGCGGTTGAAATTGCTCTACTCCGTCATCACTGAAGAAAGCCGCTCCTCTTCCACCGAACTCATCAAAGTCTTCTGGCATTGCACCATCAGGGTCGAGTCCTAAGTTTCCAAGTCCGTCGTTTGGTCCCATTCCAAATGGATCCATACCATCATCCATACCTCTTGCATCTTCGAAGAACATCGTTGGGTCGAAACCACCTTCACTATTTGGATTGAAGAAATCTCTCGCTCCAGCTGCTAAACCAGGTCCTTCAGGTCCCATTCCTTCGGCTCCTTCAGGTCCCATAAAGTCTTGAAAGAATTCTCCCATTGCGGCAAAACCTTCTCCACCTGGCATGTCGTCAAATCCGCCTTCAGGTGGTCCGAATCCTCCCGGTCCGCCGAAAGGATCGAATACAAATTCATTTTGTGGTCGGAAGAAATCGCCTTCAAGGCCGCCATCTTCACCAAATTCGAATACTGGTCCTCCCCAGCCTCCTGGACCTCCTGGTCCCATATCCATCATCGGGTCACCAAATGGGTCTCCAAACGGGTCTCCAAATGGGTCGCCCATCATTGGTCCACCCATAGGTCCACCCATAGGTCCACCCATTCCTCCAC
>CAZPIF010000249.1:0-2747 GCA_964586565.1 uncultured bacterium | reverse complement strand
AACAGATTATCGTAAGGCATCTGTTGCCGGTGAGTAATTTCACAAATAAAAAAAACCCCGCAAAGTTGCGGGGTTTTTTTTTAACAATGTATTTTTTATAATGAGAAAAAACACCATACGAAATATTGCAATTATTGCTCATGTGGATCATGGAAAAACTACTCTTGTTGATGGGCTTCTTAAACAAAGTGGGACCTTTAAAGAACACCAAGAAATTGATGATAGAATTATGGATTCCATGGATCTTGAGAAAGAGCGTGGTATAACTATTACCGCAAAAAATACTGCAATATTCTATAGCGATACTAAGATTAATATATTAGATACGCCGGGTCATGCTGATTTTGGTGGTGAAGTAGAGAGGAGTTTGAATCTTGTTGATGGGGCATTACTTCTAGTAGATGCGAGTGAAGGTCCACTACCTCAAACAAGATTTGTTCTAAAAAAAACTTTAGAAAAAGATATCCCCATTATACTTGTAATAAATAAGATTGATAGAAGTGATGCTCGGGTTAGTGAAGTTGTTAATGAAGTTTATGATTTATTCATAGATCTTGATGCCTCTGATGACCAGATAGAGTTTCCGATAATATATACGAATGCTAAACAGGGTATAGCTCATACAGAATTAGAAGAAAAATCTATTGATTTAAAGCCTTTATTTGACTGTATTCTAAAAAAAATACCTGGACCAAAAGCTGAGGACGATCATATCCCTCAATTCTTAATTACGAATTTAGACTACGATCCTTATGTAGGACAAATAGCTGTGGGAAGACTTCATAGTGGTATCCTTGAAATGAATAAAATGTATTCGTTATGCCAATCTGTAGATAATAAGAAGAATCAAAAATTTTCAGCACTATATACTTTTAAAGGGTTAAAAAAGATTCAGGTTGATTGTGTTGTGGCGGGCGATATTATTGCGTTTGCCGGGATTGATGATATATCTATTGGAGATACAATTTCAGATAATGAGAACCCTGAACCTCTTCCAAGGATAATAATTGATGCACCTACTGTTTCTATGATGTTTCATGTAAATGATGGTCCTTTTGCAGGACAAGATGGAAAATATCTTACCACAAGAAATCTATCAGAGAGATTAAATCTAGAAACATATAGTAATGTATCTTTAGAAGTAAGGCCAACACAAAGGACAGATGTTTTTGAGGTTAGAGGTAGGGGTGAATTGCAAATGGCTATTTTGATCGAGACTATGAGAAGAGAAGGTTACGAGTTCATGGTTTCTAAACCTCAGGTTATTACAAAGAAAAAAGGTGATAAAAAATTAGAGCCAATGGAAAAGGTTTTTCTAGATATACCTGAGGAAAAGGTTGGAATTATAACAGAAAAATTATCAGTTAGAAAAGGAAAAATGACTAATCTTCAGAATCATGGTACAGGAAGGGTGCATCTCGAATTTTGCATACCATCACGTGGTCTTATAGGCTTCAGATCACAATTTATAACAGACACAAAAGGTGAGGGAATAATGAATAAGCTTTTTGATGGTTATGCACCATGGTTTGGCCCTATTCCTCAAAGAAATTCAGGAGCTATGATTTCAGATAGAGAAGGTAAGGTGACAACATATGCATGTATTGGTATGGTGGATAGAGGTGAGCTTTTTATATCGGTTGGAACAAAAGTATATGCTGGTATGATAATAGGTGAACGAAATAAAGATGGTGATTTAAATGTAAATATAACTAAAGAAAAAAAATTAACTAATATGCGTGCATCAGGCTCTGATAACACTGTCCCTATTAGACCACCTAAGCTATTATCATTAGATCAATGTATTGAATTTATTGCTGAAGATGAATTTATTGAGGTTACTCCTGGCAATATAAGGCTTAGAAAAATGGAACTTGATCAAACAAAAAGAGCTTCAATACAAAAAAAAGAAAAGTATGCTATTTCCTAATTTTTCATACAATATATTTCATAGCAATTATTGAAAATACTGTAAATATAATCTGTAAAAATAATAATGTCTTTAGACTTACCCTTAAAAAATATTGTCCGTAGAGGTGCTGCTTCTATTGATGGAGGACAAAGTATTTTTTTTCTCCATGGTTTTGGAAGCAATATGCAAGATCTTGATGGTTTAAGTACTCATTTTGATGATAGTTGGACTAGTATCAGTCTGCAGGCAAGTATTCCAGTTCAGTTCAATGGATGGGCTTGGGCCGAGCTTGACTACAGTAATCTTGGTGTATTACCTAAACCTAATCAAATGATTAAACATTATGAAAGTATCATAGAATCAATTGATAAAACGATCATTCTATTAAATCTTGATCCAAAAAAAATAAATCTTTTAGGTTTTAGCCAGGGAGCAGCTTTAGCCATGTATTGTGGATTAATAAGACCAGAGAAATTTAGGTCTATTGTTGCAATTTGCGGTTTCCTTCCTATGAATCAGATTAATGATAAAATAGATAGCACTCTAGTTAAAAATCTGAATTTACTAATGGCAAATGGGACATTAGATTCGGTAGTTCCTTTAACGTTAGCAAAATCTTCTAGAGATGATATAGTGTCATTGGGTATACGAATCAACTATATAGAATATGAAATGGAGCATACAATATCATATGATTGCTTGAAAGAAGTACTATCATGGTTATCAAAAAAAAATGAGAATTAGATAATGGTTTTTATCCATTAAATAATCCTCATTAGATTAAAAAAGATTTCACTATTTAGTGGACTACATTCTACCAATCATCATCGCCCCA
>CAZPIF010000248.1:0-2756 GCA_964586565.1 uncultured bacterium | reverse complement strand
TGTAAAATTACAATTTAAGTTTACCAATTCTCCATATGGGAATCGCTAAAGCCATATGCTGCTTGAAGGGTATTTTTTACTGTAGTCACTAACAAGCCATGATATGCGTAAAAAGCAGTTTCACCATCTGATGGATGAACAGGCTCTGTTCCCATAGTAGTGAGTACAGTGTTAAGATCGGAATCGGATATTTGTTTAAAACTATTATACAATAATCCATTTGCATACCCTCTCATTTCACCCCAATGATTATTTAGATCTGCACACGCTGCATCTGTTGGTCCTGCTGTTGGATTAGCAGGAAAGAGGGCCGCCATATCAGCTATAACATCATTTACATAGTGGATTGTCACAGCAGCAACAACTTTTTCCCAATTCTGAACAACTAGGTCACGCTGCGCTAAAATTTCAGCTAGAGGAGCTTGATTGTGAATCAGAGTTCTTCCTTCTAAGTATGCGTCCATGACTGCTTTTGTTAAATCGTAATCTACGGTCACATTGCTTACCAGATCTCTTTTAGCTGCAGTCACTGCCCATCCGATATTAAACTCAGTTGTGAAATCAATTGCTCCATCATTATTAGAATCTACAGGTGGACCATTTTTTCTTGTATCATCTGTGTATGCTGTATTATAGTCTCTTGCTGCTCCAAAATAACCAAACGACTCATCCCAATGGTGCTCCATATCTGAATAAGGATCTCCATCATCTGGCATCACATTTGCATCAGTTTCAATATTTTTCATATACTTTGAAGTACCCTGCCAATATGAAACCGCTCCCCATAATGTTTTCTGTACGAGCTGATCTAGTCTACGGCCATCTGCATCGGTTTTACCATCAGCCACACAAGAAGTAACCCAGGCGGCAATCTGGTCACCAGCATGGTGTCCATATCCTGTGAGAGGAATATCCTCAACAGCCTCTAACCTATCATTTAGATGGCTTGAAGATATGGATCTATAGGTTGTTTGCATAGACGCAGGTGTTGTAGTGGTAAGGATTGTTCTGCTCTCATTATCATTCGCCATCATACTTAATAATGTCGCTGCATTTCCACTTCCAGCATCTGTGCCCATTTGAGTTTTGATATCATTTATCAGAAGATTTCTAACAACTTGTCCGGTATACTTTACTGAGCTCTCTCCTGTATTGAATCTACTCTCAAATGAGTAATTGGATGGTGTAGTTAATGAAGGCGTATTTGCTTCATCATCTTTTGTATCCTCACACCCCATGAACATGGCTACCATGAATGATAGGAGGTAAAGAAGTTTGTTTGTTTTTATCATTTTGTTTTCTCCTTTTTATAAAGTTTTTTAGTTTTTGGTATTAGGTCTCACTTTCAATAATTATTTAATAAAGTAACCTATATTCTTTGGTTTTATCATTTATTAAATCTAGAAAGAGTACTCTAGACCTATATTTACTTGCTTCCTAGGTCCAGGTAATATACCTGAACTAATATTTGCGTCTTTATTTTTGGCGGCAGGATTTGAATGCAGTCTTGAACCTATATATACATTGTCAGTAATATTTTTTCCTGAGAAAAATAAATTTAATTTTTGATTAAGTCTAAAATTTCCAGAAGCATTATATACTCTGTATTCAGGTACTGGACCCTCAACACCTATTTTATCTGTTGTTTCTATATTTTCAAAATCAGTGTAGACTCTACTAACATATCTCATATCAGCTCTCAATGATATTTTTGTCGTAGGACGATGCTCAATACCGACAGTGAGAGTATGATTTGGCGCGTAGGGCATTTCTTTACCATTTATACTAATTTCTGAACCCACTGATCCTGAAACGTTAGAAATAATTTTGGCGTCCACTACTTTTGTGGAAAGGAATGCGTAAGAAACATTAATATTAGGCAATAATTTATTTAAACTTGAAAGTAGGATTGATGTTCTTGCTTCTAAGCCTTGCATTCTTACTTTTCCAAGATTTTTAAACACGGTTCCTCTTCCAGCTGCAACAAGATTTTCAACGTCATTGTGAAAACCTGCAAACTCATAATCAAGGATTGAAGATCTTCCGCGAATTCCGAGTTCTTTGTTCCAACTTTTCTCCGCTTCAAGGTCAAGCCCAGAGTCATCAAGATCTTGACCAAAGTTCAAAACTTTCAGTGCTCCGCTTGATGGAGGTGTAAATCCTCGATGGATACCGCCAAAAATATTTATTCCTCTATAGCTTTTTGAAAATCCTAAACCTGGTAAAAGAACTAAAAGATTTTTATCTTGATACATAGAACCCTGTAGCCTATCTATCCTCTCCTGTTCAAAAATTTCTACACGTACTCCAGGCCGCAATGTTAGTGTACCAATATCTAGGGATTCGCTAAAAAATCCAGACAAAGCCATTGTCTCGTAATGGTGACTAGTACCTAGGATTTCTAAATCATCACCGGTTCCCCTAAAATAAACTCCATCTCTAGCATCTGGAGCTGTTACAGAATCCTTTGTAAAACCAGTTTGCCTATCATCAATAAATCTCTCCCAGTAAAGCCTCCACCCTGTTTCCATATTTGCTTTATACCCAAGAATATTATGACTTATTTTGTAAGATTGTTCAACTCCTAGGACATAAAAGGTTCTTAGGATACCAAAATTATCTTGGCCATTTCCTACTCTTACAAGGTCATTGAAGCTCCAGTAGTTCTCAGAAAGCGATATCATATCTGTAGCCGCAGTTTGGCTGCCTAGGCTATCTGCGTTTATAAAAATATCATTCTCTCTCCACCATCTCCT
>CAZPIF010000247.1:0-2761 GCA_964586565.1 uncultured bacterium | reverse complement strand
AAGACAAAAACTATTCCTCTTTAAAAAATACTACATTTTTTTTATTCAATTTTTGATACATTATTAAAATAATCATCATTGCGGTTGCAAATATCTGATGTTTGAGAGTATTGGAATTTGTTAAACCGCTTATTAGTAATGTAAATGGTATTAATCCGAAAAAATAAATTGAATCCTCTGGTTTACTTAAAAATTGTAAAGCTGGCTTTAGCAAAACAAAAAATATCATGGCTGAGCCAATAAATAACCCATATTGTGATATATATGATAAATAGTCATTATGAGGATCCATTAAAGTATCGACTAAAAGCGTCCCAATATTTTGATAATCATAATTATATTTTAGATAATTCCACCTACCAGGGCCTATACCTAATAGCCAGTTTTCATCAGTCATGTTCAATGATACCTTATATAGATGCAAACGTGCAAATAGTGAGGCGGTGCTTTCATTTAATTTTATATTGAGATTAAATAAATCAATAAGTATGGTTATGGCTCCACTAAATCTTTCAAATTGTAAAGCTATTGTCAAAAATATTAGGAAAAATAATCCATAATAAATCATTTTAACAAAAAATTGAAAAAATGTTTCTACTTTAAAAGAGGTCCTTATATAAAAAACTAAAGCAGAAATAAAGAATGAGAACATTGCCATTCTTGTACCATTAAGAATAAGAATTAAAAACCCAATGATTATTGTTGATATCCTAATATGATAATAGAATATTTTTGGTAGGTTAAATGTTTTTTGTTTTAAAAATAAGAAAAAAATAGTAATTGCTGCGGTAATATTTGCAAAAACATTTGCAGCTAATGTACCACTCCCTAGTGTCGGTCTTCCTGTTGATATTGTAAAAATTGAGGATTCAATAAATAAAAAAATAATAGATATTGAAAGACCGTATATGATTAATTTTATGTGACTATTATTTAATTTTACTGTACTAAGGAATAAGATAAATAAAAAGATATATCTTATTTGATAATTACCTATTGCAAATAAAGATAATGATTCTATGGAGCTGCTATTAACAATGGTTAATAAGAAAAAAATACTTAATAAAAATGTAAATATAGTCAAAAATCTGAAATTTTGATTTTCTAATATCTTATGATTGTAATTTTTATTTAAATACAATCCAAAAAGAAGATATATATCTATATGAGTGATAAATGAAAAAGATGCCACGCGATATTCTGTGGGTGGACCCATCAAAAAAGAAGGAAAAAAATCATTTATTACATTTGGAAATGCTAAAATAACAAAAGGCAAAAAAAAGAAAAATTGATCTTTTTTTAGTGTTGATATTATAATGATGATTGAAAATAAGATAATGGACAGTAATCCTAAGTAAGAGAAGCCAGGATAATTAAACATTGGTGAACCAATAGAAAAATGCATGCAGCATATATTGAAAACATATATTATGATAAGAGTAATTGATGAAAATACCTTTAGAAAAAAACTACTCATAATTTTCAATTAATGGTCTTATTGAGAGTTTTTGAAAAACTCTTTGGTAGTATGGTGAATATTGTGGTAGGACATAGTCATTAAGTCCAAAATAATAACACGAAATTTGTTTTCTATATTTTAGTTTTAAATTGATCATTGACGTACTTACGCTTGCTATTATTTTAGATGCACCTATTGATTCAACTAGTTGTTCTACTGGTTCTTCATTGATACAAAGTACAATTTCTATTCCAGGAATTTTTAGAATCGATTTGTAAAAAATATCTTTGCTAATTTCATTTATTCTTGGGTGTGGTTTATAATAAATTTTATCATCCTTTGTTTTTGCTAAAAAACCAGATATCATATGATTAATTTTTTTCAAATATATTTTGTCAAATTTTGATTGCTTATAATGTCCTAGTATTAAAGTATTTTTGCCTATTAGTTTTTTTTCACTGAAATGAATTTTAATAATTTCATTGCTAGTGTATGGGATAGTTATACTTGGTATATAAGTATATATTTTTTCTATACATTTATATGGGTCAGCAATCGGACCTTTAAATATTTCATACTTCATTCCAGTAAATAATCCACCTATCCATCTCAAAACTGATTCATATTCAAACCTGTTTTTTATTTCATAAGGTTGATAAGAGAGCATTCCATCGGGATATAGAGATATTATAATATTTTTTGATTTTAAATAATTTTTACAATGATTTACAAAGTAGTTACATAAAATATTTTGGAAATGTGGAATTATGATTTCAATCTGGTCATGGTCTGGTATAGATACTAAAAATTTTAGAAGATCTTTCTTATTTTTTTTAAATAAAATTTGACTCATTCCGTCATTCCAACTTGTAATTTTTGTTAGTTGAAGCTGATTATATTTTTTAATATGTTTTAAGGAAGATTTAGTATTACTAATAAAATAAAATTCATCTACCTTTTTGTTATTGTATTTAAAATAATTGATACAATTTTGAATTGATTGATTCTGAGAAGCTGTAAAAGATAGAAATATAATTGCTTTATGCATGCTCTAAAGATTTCTCTAGTGCTTTCTTCCCCAATTTCCTGATAAAAACCACATAGCATACCATTGAAATAAAAGAAGCAGTTGCTATACCGTTTATACCAAAACCTAATAAAATAAAAATTGAAGAGATTATTATATTCATTAATATTCCAAATAATTGAGCTAAAAGATAGAATTTCTGTTGTCCTATTGTATTTAAAATATTTGGGTAAAAACTAAAAGGTAAAAGTGATGCAACACCCATTAGGATAAAA
>CAZPIF010000246.1:0-2776 GCA_964586565.1 uncultured bacterium | reverse complement strand
AGTCCTGCCATGTCATAAACGCATGCGTTCCTGCTTCATTAAAAGTATAGTCCAGCTCTACCTGGTCATTATCCGCCTCCACAATTGGGACCCCACCAGCCTCAAATTGAATATTACCATTCCAATCAATAGACTGAGCATAGATATCTGAAAAATTACCATCCTGAACCCAGGTAGCAAGCACACCACTACCATTGTTTATCGCTTTAGCCTGTAGATTTCTAGAATCAAAATTGGAATTACTAAGGTTATTACCATTTGGATTCCAGCCTATTTCTGTGTTCCCTTGTTGATCAATTTTTGTGAATTTAAGTGATGCTGCCGGCCAAGCTTCTTCCATCCAAAATATCATGTATTTATCATCAGGAGTCGGCACTACTGCCATAATATAGTCGTCTGCCCATGATTCAATTAGATCAACCCCTTCGTTCGCCAAAAGTATATTACCATCAGAGTCAATGCTCTGATAAAATACATCATAAGTACCACTAGCCCTTATCTCTGACCAAAAGCATGAAATTCCATTTGATGATTCTGTAAGAATAAGTTTAGCCATTCCATTTGAGCTAAAATTAATACCATTATCATCCCACAAATTTTCTAGCTGATCATTTAATCTATTTATTCTAATAAATTTTTCTCCGGTTAACCCATCAAATGTTGCAATGTATAAACCCGTGGATGTGTAGAGAGTTTTTGGAGTTGAAAAATCAGTTTCAGATGATGAATTATCACTAAAAGATACCTGCTTACCATTAACATCAGATAATTCTAGCTCAGTTATACGTGAACCGTATATCTTTTTTGAGGCGCGATTATCCTCCCAAAGCAGATAAATGTCCTCATCACTTATCCTGTAAGCGTCTGTGTATTTTATATCTCCATCTAAGCCCTCCATAGCGGTTATACCATTTTGTTCCCACTGAGGCAACAGATTAGATCCTAATTTTTGAACCTTCAGATCAATACTGCCCGCTCCCTTATCACCATAAATGCTGAATAAACCATCTTGGGCATTGCCAACTAAAATAGGAGCAAACTGATAATTAGGATCTGCTGAAATAGGGACAGCCTCTTCAAGAGTATAGCCACCATCTGAATTAATATTTTGAAAATAGATATCAACATTTGGAAAAGTACCTCTCTCCCATATGATATTCAGGTCACCCTCAACCCCGGCAGAGAATCTTGCGCTAAAATCAATATCATCAAATAGATCCATTCTCACGCCCAAGCCCCATTGTATATCTCCACTTACATCTACTTTCTGAAAATATTGGTCACCATTTATTGGATCGTTTCTAAGATCCTTCCAGTTTATAAAAACCTCACCCACAGCGCTTCTTTTTACCCTTGGAGCAGTCTGCAGAGCAGTGTTTTCAGATATCGATCTAGCACTATTAAACACCAATCCATTTTCATCTACAAATTGATAGAGTATCTTTGAGTTATCATCACCCACTTTCCATGCAATGAATGAGGTCGTCTCATTGACAAAGGTTGCTCTAGGCTTAAGCTCCTGCTGTTCCGTCGATGCTACTGGGAGACCATTATCCTGAAAGATGTTATTCATAGAAATATCAAGGCGCTGGGCATACACATCTGCATTTGATCCCTCTCTAAAGTCTGCCCATGCTATAAACGCTTGGTTGTCACCGGCGTACTCTATAGTCTTAGAATTTTGATCTCCTGTTGCATCAACAATTGGCACCCCAGACCCCGGTGCCACAATTGAGTGATCTGCGGAAATATGTGTACCATAAATATCATCATGGACTCCGCCTCTTTTATCCTGCCAGGTAACAAAAACGCCGCCAAGGCTATCAGTACACATATTTATCGTAATCTGCTTTCCAACCACTTGGGCAAGAGCTACGCCATCGGCATCAAGTAGAATAGATCCATTATTATCAAGATGCTGAAAAAATATATCGCCCTGTTCATCGAAACGATAGTCAACCCAGGCTATAAAAACTCCTCCACTCCCATCGGTAATAGCCACTGGATCTTCCTGTCTACCAGGTAGGTCTGTGACAACGGCTCCATTATCACCCCATAAAAGCTCTCCATCACCGTTTACCTTATGAGCAAAAATATTGCGCATGCCATATCGTGTATCAGACCATACAAAAACAGCCTCACCATCATTGCCTGGTGCTACCGTTCTGTACCATTCAATGTGGACACCTTGACGAATAGGTGCACCATCACCTGAATCAAAATCAGATGGGAATAGCATAACATTTAGTAGACTTATAAAAGCCAATTTTTTCATAAAATTTATCCTTTGGTATTGTGGTTTATTCCACTTTGGTGGAATCATTTAAATTTACTTTTCTATATTAATTACTTTTAGACCCTCACGCGAACATACAACAAGTCTTTCACCCCAGAATTCAGTCTTATATACATAGCCTACAGGGAATATACCTCGCTCTATCGGATCGGTTGGATCAGACACATCATACAGCGCTATTCCTTTCGATCCCAGCGACAAAGCGGCTACACCATTTTTTACTGATACATGATCAACATCAAGGTCAATGGCAAAATTTGTCATCCCAAAATTATTTGTTACTGTAGAAGACTCATTATCTATCTCAAGATCATCAAGTCCAATGTAGGTAGCGCCATAAGAGCCTTGCGAAATATATAAAGATTTATCATCAATAAGATTAACGGCCTCTACTGTACCCTCTAAATCAATCGAGGCACGATAACGGGATCACTTGCTAATTCTATTAATTCCCATATCTGGATTCCCAATTGACCTACA
>CAZPIF010000245.1:0-2804 GCA_964586565.1 uncultured bacterium | reverse complement strand
CTACCCAAAAAGATTCACCAGATTCTGAATCTTTGACCTTTGTTAAACCTAGATTAGGCGGTTTTATTTCTGCTGGATCGTATAATCGAATACCAATCAAATCATGCTTTCTATTTACGACTTTTAAAGAAGACCAATAATCATCATCTAAAAAATCTGAAATCAAAAATACTACACTTTTTCTCTTTGCTACATTTAAAAGATAATCCAGAGCTTTTTTAATAGATGTCCTACGACTTTTTGGTTTTGTATATAACAATTCTCTAATAACTCTTAGGACATGTGATTTACCTTTTTTAGGTATAAGGAACTTCTCTATCTCATCAGAAAAAAGAATTAAACCAACTTTATCATTATTTTTTATTGCAGAAAACCCTAATACAGCTGCTATTTCTGAAGCAAAATCTCTCTTTAATTGATCAAGAGAACCAAAATTTCCAGAACTAGAAATATCTACTAAAATAAATACTGTAAGCTCACGCTCTTCCTCAAATATTTTTACAAACGGAGCGCCTGTACGAGCAGTTACATTCCAATCAATTAATCTTATATCATCTCCTGGCTGGTACTCCCTTACTTCAGAAAATGTCATACCTCTTCCCTTAAAGACAGAATGATATTCGCCTCCAAAAAGATCGTTAACTAACCCTCTAGTGTGAATTTCAATTTTTTTCACCTTTTTGAGGATTTGTTTAGGTATCATTTATATTTAAGGTACTTCTATTACTTCAAAAAGACGTTGGATTATATCATCGGGAGTTAATTCCTCGGCTTCAGCTTCATATGTGAGTATAACTCTATGTCTTAAAACATCAGAACCAATATATCTTATATCTTCAGGTGTAATGTAACCGCGATGTTCTATGAACGCACGTGCTTTTGCAGCTCTAACAATATTAATAGTAGCTCTTGGAGATGCACCAAAATCTATGATACCATCAAGATCTTTTAAACCATATTTACTAGGTTCTCTGGTTGAAAAAACCAAGTTCAATACATAGTCTTCTACTTTTTCATCTACATATATATCTTGTATGACTGATTGTGCTTCTAATATTTCATCTGGACTAACAACTTCATTAATTTCTGAGGCATCATTGTTCATTGTGTTTTGTCTTAGAACCATCCTCTCAGAATCTTGATCTGGATAATTAACTATTAATTTAAATAGAAATCGATCTACCTGAGCCTCTGGCAATGGGTAAGTACCCTCTTGTTCAATAGGATTTTGGGTAGCCATTACAAGAAAAGGTGCATCCAAAATAAACGTGTTTTCACCTATAGTTACCTGCCTTTCTTGCATAGCTTCTAAAAGAGCGCTTTGAACTTTTGCAGGCGAACGATTTATTTCATCTGCCAGAATAATATTCGAGAAAATCGGTCCTTTTCGGGTATCAAAGTCACCTGTTTTTTGATTATAAATTAAAGTTCCTAATAAGTCAGCGGGTAACATATCTGGTGTAAATTGAATCCTTTGAAAATCTGTTTTAATTAATTTAGAAAGAGTTTTTACCATTAAAGTTTTAGCTAAACCTGGTACTCCCTCTAATAATATGTGACCATTAGCAAGCATCGATATTAATATTTTATTTATTAATTCATCTTGTCCAACAATGGTTTTATTCATTTCTGCTTTTAGTATATCAACGAATGTTGATACTTTTGAAATTTTATTGTTTATTTCGGTAAGACTAAATTCGCTCATAATCAATATATCTAGGATGTAATATGTTTCAATGCTGGAATTTCCTCAATACTTTTTCCAAGAAATTTGATTTCAAATTCTACTGAGGGTGCAAGTTCATGTTTAGGAAATCTTTTCAAAAATTTCTTATACTCAATTTCAGCACTTTTTTCATCATTCATAATATTTGCATATATATATCCAATCATAAATAACGCATGTGGTTCCTGTTGTGATTTAGCATACTTCTCTAACACTTTACGATATTCCTGTATTGCCGTTGTAAAATCACGAAAATCATTCATATATATATCACCCAACATATATTGTGCTTTTGATGCTATTTCATGATCAGGAAAATTATCTAACATAAACATTAAATGATTAACGGCCTCCTTTTGTAGCTTCTGTGTCCTGAGAGATTCTGTTTTATTCAAAATGTAATTAGGAAATTGTTGAATCTCTCTCTTTGCTTCTTGACCTTGTTTTGTTGATTCATATTTTTTTACAGTATTTTGTAATTCCCTGTAACCACTTTCTGGATCATTTTTCCAATTTAAATAAATTGAAACAAGTTTATATTGCGCTTTAGATGCTAGGCTATCGTTAGGATATTTTTTTAGTAATTTATTGATATCCTTTATAGCTAAATCAATTTTCTGATTTTTTATATTCTGGTTGGATAACTCTAATAGTTGTTCGGGCGTTTTTGAACAGCCGAATATCAGTATTAACCAAATTATACCTGTTTTATATAAAGTTTTCATTATCTTCCTCAAATTAAAAACCACGAAAATTAATGTATGTAAGTTCATAGATAAAGGATTTGATTTGATTATATACGTTTAAAATATAGGATAGTTCCATTAATATAAGTTAAAATAGACTTTGCACTCCTAATTGTATTTCACGTTTGCTCAAATTATCCATTTGTAAAGCATAGTCTATACGTGCAGGACCTAAAGGAGTATCAAAAGTTATCCCAATCCCAGCATCCCATTTTAACATTCTACTTATTTGATCCGGTATAGAATCTGATAAAAGTCCTCCATCTGCAAAAATTGTCATCCCAAAAGATTTATATAATTTTTGTCGTAATTCAAAGTTTGTCATTATTCTA
>CAZPIF010000244.1:0-2814 GCA_964586565.1 uncultured bacterium | reverse complement strand
TTAAGGGTCCCCATGGTATGCAGATGGACAGGTATGGGAAAATATTGTGGGTCCCAAAAGCAGCGCAGATCAACAATAATACATTTGAAGTTGCAGTTAGTGATGGATACGGGACAGATGTTCAAATGGGTAAAATTTTTGTAAATAATGCACCAACAGTAATGTCAAACCCAAAACCGGTAGGCCTAACCGGCCATTCCTGGAGGTATAAAATCGCGACAGAAGACTTAAATGGTGATAAGGTTGCCTACAGAGCTGTTAGGTTGCCTAAGTATGCTCGGTTTGATAAGAAAAAAGCAGTTGTAGAATGGACACCACGAAAAAGTCAGCTAGGGATGAATGATTTTATTTTAATGGCTGTTGATGAACATGGTGCAACCTCAACGCATGAATTCCAAGTGCATGTTTTTAATGATCCAAGTACACAACAACTTCTTAATACGGGTTGGCCTTTAATGCTTACCTTTGTTGGTGTTGTTTTTGCTTGGGGAATGTCACAGATTTAGACATATTATCTACCAAGTTAATAAACCTCTCTTCATTTAATAGCTCAATTTTTATATTTATTACTATAATTCTATATGTTGGCTTTAGGTCTATAATTTTAACCCAGTCTTTTTCTGTTGTAATTATATAATTTGCACCTATAGCGCTAGCTTTCTTTTCTATATCTAATATGTTTTTTTTACTATAATTAAAGTGATCCTGAAATATACTATGTCCAATAATAGAAAAACCTAATTCTTCTACAGTTTTAATAAAAAATGATGAGTCTGCAATGCCAGATATTAAAAATACATTTTTGTTTTTATCTATAGGCCTAGAAGAAAAGTTATAAGTGCGTGATATATAATTGATTGTTTTCGTTTCGAATATTGGAATTTGCGCTTGCTCTAGTTTTTTATTTAAATAGGTATTTGGTTTTTGTTTTGTTATAAACAACATGTTTGATCTTTTTATGTTGCCCCATGGTTCTCTTAGGGTTCCATATGGTAATAATTTATGGTCTTTAATAGTGTCGTTGCCATTAATCAGAACAATGTCCATATTCCTTCTGATAGATCTATGCTGGAAAGCATCATCTAAGATAATTATATCTGGGTTGAATGTTTTTATTATATAGTTTGCACCTCTTGTCCTATTATTATCAACGACGATAGGCACTGATTTAGTTTGGGAAGAAACCATAAATGCTTCGTCGCCGCAATCTTCCCATTTGCATATTGGCCCTTCGCCCTTTGAAACTAAAACGGTACCAGATGTCTGTCTCAAATATCCCCGACTTAGTATTGCAGTACTGTATCCTTTTTTTATCAATATTGAAGAAATATAGATTGCAATAGGCGTTTTACCTGTTCCACCAGAGGTTATATTGCCAATACTAATTACCATACAAGAAACTTGAGAACTGGCCGTGCTTACTAGATCGTAATATAGGTTTCTTAAAAATGTTGCACCATAAAAAACCAGAGATAGTGGATAGTAAATGAGGCTGCGATAAATTGGATTTTTAGATAATATTTGCATATTGCAAATTAAATTTTTCTGTCTTTTTCATAGATTTTGTAAAATCAACAAGACATTCTTCGGTTTGGCTGTCAGTATTGTATTCTAACGGTTTTCCATATTCTATAAAAATTTTCCCAAATGGCTTTGCTAAATAAAAAGTATCCCAGTTTTTAAACTCCCAGTTTTTAGTTGAATAAACACTTACTGGTATGATATAGGAACCTGTTAATTGTGCGGCTCTGATTAGACCGGGTTTTGGTATTTTTCGTGGTCCGGTAGGCCCATCTGGGGTTATAAATAAAATAGAACCTGGTTTTTTTAGAGTTTTCAAAATTTTCTTAAAAGCTATGTTGCCCTTTTCTTTGCTAGATCCTCTAATCATGTTCCAACCCCAATTTGAAGCAATTCTAGATATTTCTTCTGCGTCATTATGTGTACCCGCTAGTGCATTAACTTTAAGATTTCTTAGATCATGAACTACAGATAATAAATGGCCATGCCAAACTGCAATTATAACTGATTTACCTTTATTAATCAGTTCTAAATAATTATTTCTTCCTCTGACATTTTTTTGGTTCGAGCCATATAGCGATTTTAGTACGGCGCTAGCAAGTAAAGTTTTAAGAGTAATTTTATACATGTGTTGTAATTATCAACTTAATTGTTAATAATAAGTTCGGCAATTCTATTATAGACTCCCGGTGTTCCCAACGATTCTTTTAAAAGTGCAAAGTCCAAAATCATTTTTTCCCTTTTATTAGAATTTTTATCTAATAAGGGCAATAATTCGCTAATTATATTTTTTGGGGTCATATTGTGCTGTATGCATTCTGGTACTACTTGTTTATTCTCCATTATATTTACTATCGAAGAAAAATCAACTTTTACTAAGATTTTAGCCAGCTGCCATGAAAAAAAAGAAAGTTTGTAGCATACAACCATTGGAGTTTCTTCTACTGCGCATTCTAGAGATGCTGTTCCTGAGCATACAATCGCAACATTAGATATTATCATTGCTTTTCTTGAGTTGCTTTCTATGCAATAATAATTAGGCAGTTGTGGCAATTTAATATTTGGTGACTTCCCAAGGAGTATTTGAATCTCAGGTTTTTCTTTCTTCAATAGTTCAACTGTTTTGATATAAATGGGTAAGTGCCTGTCTATTTCTTGTTGCCGGCTACCTGGAAACAAGCCGATTATTGGCTTGTTAATATCTAAGGCGTGCCTATCACAAAATGATTTGGTAGATTCATCAAAATGTTTTGTTTCTGCTAAAGGGTGTCCTAAATAATTAACCGCAACGCC
>CAZPIF010000243.1:0-2815 GCA_964586565.1 uncultured bacterium | reverse complement strand
TCTTTACCGACGTCATGGCTTGTTAGAAAGGGGTCATCCATTTTTACAGTATTGTTACCAACAAGTATTGCATCACAACTTGATCTTAAATGATGAACTGAATTTCTAGAATATTCATTTGTTATCCATTTTGACTTTCCATCTTTTTCGGCAATAAAACCATCCATTGTCGATGCTATTTTCAAGATTATATAAGGACGGTTTTTTTCATAGAATGTAAAAAATCTTCTATTTATACCACGGCATTCATTTTTTAGAATATTCAAATCAACTTTTATTCCCTGATTTTTTATCACTTCTAAACCCCCTCTAGCTATAGGGTTTGGATCTTTTGTTCCTATAACTACGCGAGAAAATAATTTTGGATTAATTAAATCTGAACAGGGTTCGGTTTTTCCTTTGTGATTACAGGGTTCAAGAGTTACGTATAATGTTGCATCTGAGATATTAGACTTTATATTTTTTATTGCTGATGCTTCAGCGTGTAGACCTCCATATTTATCATGATACCCTGATGATATAATTTTTTTATTGTGAACTATTAGGGCTCCCACTCTCGGGTTTGGATATACCAATGATTTGCCTTTTAATGCTTCATTAATGGCTAGTCTCATATAATATTCATCTGTAAAATTCATTATAATGATATATAGTGTAGGTCAAATGACCTATTAAACGTTCCTTTTCAGTTAGAATTATGTTTTAATTTCACCCTATAAATTAGGATAAATATGAAATCTTTTGGACCTGACTTTTACAATTTAACTGAATTGTTAACTGAAGAAGAATTAATGATTCAAAAAACAGCTTATGAGTTTGTACAGTCTGAGTTTATGCCTCTTGTCAATGAGCATTATGAAAAATCAACATTTCCTCTTGACTTTGCTACAAAACTTGGAGAATTGGGTTTTATGGGATCATCTCTCCCTGAAGAGTCCTATGGAGCAGGCGTAAGCAATGTTGCTTATGGTTTAATCTTACATGAACTAGAAAGAGGTGACTCAGGCCTTCGTTCTTTTGCAAGTGTTCAAGGAGCCCTTGTAATGTACCCTATCCATGCTTATGGTTCAGAAGAACAAAAAGCCAAATGGCTCCCTGGTCTAGGTGCTGGAACAAAGATTGGATGTTTTGGATTGACTGAACCTAATTTTGGCTCAAATCCAGGTGGAATGGCAACTCGATGCAGCAGAGATGGGGATGATTGGGTAATTAATGGTAGTAAGATGTGGATAACAAATGGTTCATTAGCAGATGTAGCGCTTGTTTGGGCTCGAGATGATGATGGTTTAGTAAGAGGATTTTTACTTGAGAAAGGAGCTAAAGGATTTACAACAAATGATATACATGGAAAATTAAGTTTGAGAGCCTCTATCACTTCAGAATTATCTATGACAAATGTTCGTGTTCCTGATTCTGCTAGGCTACCAAATATTGAAGGCCTTAAAGGGCCACTAAGTTGCCTTACCCAGGCTAGATATGGAATAGCTTGGGGTATGGTCGGTGCTGCAGTAGACTGCTATAATACTGCATTAGACTATTCGAAAGAAAGAAAACAATTTTCAAAACCTATCGCTGGTTATCAATTAACTCAATCTAAACTTGCAGATATGGTTACTCAGATAACAGAGTCTCAGTTAATGGTCTATAGGTTAGGTAGATTAAAAGATGAAGGTAAAATGAGCTTTCAACAGGTTTCGATGGCAAAAAGAAATAATTGTGTAATGGCTCGTGACATTGCAAAAATTGCTAGAGAAATTTTGGGTGCTAATGGTATTATGGATGATTATTCTCCAATGAGACATATGGCCAATATAGAATCAGTATTTACTTACGAAGGTACGCATGAGATGCACACATTGATTTTAGGGCAAGATGTAACTGGAATACCGGCATATGATTCATAAAAAATAGATTTTTTTCTAAATAATTTTTATAAAAATGTTTTTTTTTGTTGCTCTGATTATTTTATGGTTGATTCATGGCTATGTAGCATGGAGAATCCTACCAACATTAAGTATTCCCTCTGCCTATGTTTATTGGGGATACATTTTTATTTTTTTACTTAGCCTATTGCCGCTCCTTCCGATATTACTTCGCTTTACAGGTAATGAGACAAAAATCATAGATCGTATATCTTTGTTTGGATATACTAGTTTGGGATTTTTTGTTTTATCTTTTTTAACACTGCTGTTAAAAGACTTATGTATGCAAATTTTTGGAATCTTTGAGCATTTATTTAAGTCTGATTACATAGCAGATAATTCCAAAAGAGAATTTTTAAAGAAAAGCCTAAGTATTAGTGTAATCGGTGTATCAGGATTTGCAAGTATCTATGGCTTCCATTCTTCTAGAAAAGGCCCTACAATTATTGAACAAAATATTTTTTTAGAAAATCTTCCTATAGAATATGAGGATTTTAGTATTGCACAGATTTCTGATTTACATGTTGGCCCTACTATAAAAAAGAATTATGTTGAGAATGTTCAAAAAAAAATAGATCATATTAATCCGGATCTTATTGCTGTTACTGGAGATCTTGTAGATGGTTCTGTTAAACATCTTTCAAAAGATTTACAACCCTTTAAAGATATGATTGCAAGATACGGGACTTATTTTGTTACAGGTAACCATGAATATTATTCTGGAGTCGATTCATGGTTAGATGAAACGGATAGACTTGGAATGATAAATTTAATAAATGAAAATAGAATATTATCAAAAGATGGTGGAAATATTGCAATAGCTGGCATTACTGATTTTAGGGCTCATCAAATCAAGCGAGTACATAGATCTAACCCTAAAAAGGCACTCAGCA
>CAZPIF010000242.1:0-2837 GCA_964586565.1 uncultured bacterium | reverse complement strand
CATTTTCTTCGTGCACTGCATCATCAACGGTAATACGATAGGTATACGTTCTGCCGCTCAACGCTGTTCTTGTAGCAGCTGCGCCTGCAATATTAACAGTGGGGTCTGCTATAAGGTCTTCATTTGCCTCAAAAACAAGATCTATGGTTGATCCATCTTTGGCCCAGGCCTTGTAGGCCTCATCCTGGCTTGTTGCCTCAATAGCAACATTTGAAAGCGTTGGAGCTGTTTTGTCAAAGGTGACCGATGTTCCACCTGTTAGGTCTGCTTGTGTAAGAGCTGTCTGATTGCCAGCCATGTCAGTTATCGTTAATGCGAATTCTAGAAGTCCCTCTGGGTGGCCCTGACCCATTTCAGCTGCCAATATCCAGACCTGTCCATTAGTACCACCTTGGAGCGTTGCCGTTGCTGCCAAGCCTCCAATGGTACCTGCTACTCCGTCATCAAAACCATTAATACCAATACCATCCTTAGATAAGTTTCTGAGTTCTTCATTGGCATCAATAGTAATGGTTACGGTCTCACCTATCCTGGCATATGTTGTGTTACCTGACTGGCTTGACGCGATAGTAAGAGCATCTAAACCAGGCGCTGAATTATCCACCGTAATTCTGGTTGCCTCATCATCAAGGGCTGTATACGCGTTTGCCTGATTACCTGAAAGATCTCTGTATGTTAGAGAAAATCTTAATTCACCATCCTGGAGTCCCGAGACATTATCTAATTCAGCTGTAAAATTTTGAAGGTCACCAACGCTGGCAATAGTCGAAGAGTTAAATATGTTCCCATTTCCTGCTCCGCCTTGGAAGGTTACTTGAGGACGATTGTTTATGTCTTCATCCCAATTATAGTCTAGTACCTCGCTGGTTGAAAAGGATAACTTGACAGCGTTGCCATTCTTTGCTCTAAAAGGATTTGGATTGTTGTTATTATCTGGAACCACATGCTCCATCGTCTCCACAGAGGGATTGTCACTGTCATAGTAGACGGCGCTACCCGTTGTTGGTACATTGGAAGTTATTGACGTTTCATTTCCAGCCCTATCATAGATACCGGTAATGGAGAAATCTACATTTGTATTAGAGGTCTCATTGTCATTATTTATCGTAACAGTTGCAGAGAATTCACTACTATTATTTCCTGCAATACCTGACAATGAAGGCGTGACCGTGACATTATTGCTCTGCCCTACATTAAAGACCATGTATGCAGCTTCGCTGGTTGCGTTATTATTATCAAAGTTGCCCTGTACTAAAGTCTCATTGGCTTTAATAGTGAGGACCACCTGGTCACCACTCTTTGCATAATAGTCATCATCAGTTGTAATTATTTTAACAAAATTAGTCGTACCATTATCTAATATTGGAGGAGTAAAGTCTGTTATAACACTAGATCCATCATTAACATCTGTTGTGGTTACGCCATTACCATTTGCGTCTCTAAGTGTGGCACTAAAAGTGACCGATGAGTTCTCTGGCATACCTGTGACTGCATCAAGTATAGCATATGGAGCAGTGCTACTGAGATTCTGAGCCGCTCCTTGCCATGATGAATAAACGGTAACAGACATGGTCTCAATGGCCTCATCAGTAGCAAAAGTTAATCGTATTTCATCCTCATTCTTTGCATAATGAGGAAATGTTTGGTTCCATGGTGCACTCTTTGGTGCAGTTATACCAACAGTATTAATCACTGGAGCGACAAGGTCAAAATCATATGTCTCAAGCCACTGGTCGCCTCCCTGAGTAGAATTAGCTGTAGCAGGATCATTATCATCTGCATCGTCGTTAACAACGATCCAAGTAACATTTCCATCATAGTCATCACCTTGATAGTCGTCTGATGATTTGATAGCGAGGTGGCTTATATAGGACGTAGCATCTCCAGCAGCATCTGTCCTGATTTTCGTATTACCTGCTGTGTTTATTGGCTGTGAGTACCAAATATTACCATCTGCTGGATTACCAGTGTGGTACTGCACGTAGACCTTATAGTCATTATCTATCCCACCATTAGTAATCAATACAACGATACCACCATCAACGCCACCGTTGCTGGTCTCTGATGCATCAATATTATATGAGCCCCTATCATTTGTACCATAGCTGTTATTATTAGAAAGCCTGATGTCAATATTAGCCGCCACCAATTGGCCTAGACCAATGATAACTGATGCAGTTATATATCGCAATAATCGATTCATTCTGAAAGTTAAGTATTTATTAAGTAGAAATGGTGTGAGCATAATCACCTAATGATAGTTACAGGTTTACCCCTAGAACAATCTGTCCATCCATCCACCCTGCTCGACCGAGCTCAACTGACTCTGAGGTTTTTGCCATAAGTGTTTCAGTTGATCGGATTCCTCCTCGCAGTTCAACCATGCCACCAATTCGTATTCCGTAGGACGCCTCCATAGAAAACCCTGCTGATGAACCAACCATACCAAGTCCTACCTTAATCTTTCCTGGTCCAGCAGGAAATGAGACTATACCCATGGCAGTTATTCCACTGAAGGTCTCACCGAGATTGATAACATCATCTCCAACCTGATTAAATTTTGCATTTTCAAATTTGAACGAGCCTACTTCTAGACCAAAACGAAATCTGGCACCCATTAGCTGCATTAGCACAGGGAACTCAACACTTGCTCTTATATCTACATTGGAGTTCCAATCCATAAGCACTGGATTAACGAATCTGGGAGAGCCCATAGCCAGGTCAATAGTATAGCCAAGGTTTTCAGCATCATCGGCCAGAGCCTCCGGATCCTCTTCATCTTCTTCATACTCTTCATCATCCTCATATTCTTCATCATCTTCATATTCTTCATCATC
>CAZPIF010000241.1:0-2856 GCA_964586565.1 uncultured bacterium | reverse complement strand
TTCCCATGTTCTATTTATGGATGGAATTAATAATAATTTTATCTGTATTGCAATTCTGGATACTAGCAGGAATTATACTAAATACCCGCCAAGCAAAAAGGATGTTCCCCCTAATCACAACTGGAGGATCACTAGCGGTAATCAGTTCAGGATATTGTATGAAACCATTTATTAAAACATATGGTTTCGATAGTTTATTGATTTTAACAATCATTTTTCTATCACTTAGTATCTTTTTAAGTCAATTTATATATCCATATATCAAAAAGAAAAATAAACCCCATCCTCATAAACAAAAAAAAGAATTAAAAGGAAAGCCAATCCTTGATCCTTACCTTAAATCAATAGCTGTAATGATAATTTGCTCTGCTGTTATTACAAAAATAATTGATTACCAATTTAAGATATTCGCTGTCAATACATTTTCAAACCCTAACGACCTTGTCAATTTTTTTGGTTCATACTATATGTATACTGGATTTGCTACATTTTTAATGCAATCTATATTCTCGCCTTTTATCCTTACAAATTATGGTATATTGGCAGGACTTATGATTCTACCATTAGCTATATCTTTAGGATCTATAGGTTTTTTAGCTCTAGGTTCTTTAACTACAATTTTTATCTCAAAGTTCTCGGACCAAGTATTCAAATTTTCCATAAATAATGCTGTAAAAGAAATACTGTGGTTGCCACTATCTTCAAAAAAACGAAATAAGTCAAAACCAATCATTGATGGGACTATAAAATCTATTGCAGAAGGAATTGCAGGGGTCTTGATTTTTACTTTAGTGACATTTCAGCTACTCCCTGAATCAAAAATATATTTACTAAGTTTGCTAGTCCTTGTGATATCTGTTTATTGGCTATGGAATTTATTTAAAATAAAAAATGGATATGTTTCAGAAATTATAAAATCAATCGAGAATAGGCAACTTAACCTTGATGAGGTAAAATTTGACTTGACCGAGGCAAATACAATAAAAACATTAAACGAAGCTTTGAAAAATCAAGATGAGTTCAAACAACTTTTCGCCTTAGATCTTCTATGGAATCTACCACTGGATCCATGGAAAGAAACAATTGTATCCTTATTTAAAACTGGATCCTATCCAATCAAACTAGGAGTTCTTGAACTTGCATGGAAAGAAAAAAATATTTTACCAGATAAATTGCTATTTGAACAAGTGAAAAATATAAACGAGATAACACCTTACGCAATTACATGCTCTACAGATAGAGAAATAAATAATATTAAAGATACGATCAAACCCTATCTTAACTCAGAGGATTCCACTCTGAAATCTTCTGCTGCAATAGCTCTAAATAGACTAGATCCCGATAATAACCAAGCAAAAGATATTATTAATATTATTCTTCTAAATGGTAAAAAATCTGATATTATTGAGACAATTAAACATGCTAAATACTCTCCAGCAATATTTGATCAAAACCAAATAATGTCGTTTTTAATATCGAACTATGTTGATATACAAAATCAGGCACTAGTCTTTATCAGAAGTAATCCTGATCTTACTTTTTTTGATACTATAATTGATTTTTTAGCAATACCAGTATTGAGGATTAATGCAGTTAAAGCATTGTTGTCATATCCAAAAATAGAAGTTCAAACTACCCTTTTTAAAAAGTTTACAAATAAAAAAACTGAAAAAAGTGTGACAATAGGAATCCTAAGGATCATTCATCATTTTTATAATATAGAAATAGTGAAAATAATTATTTCAAAAATGGATAATCCCGATTTAGATATATTGAATGAGTCTAGTGATGCTCTGGTAAAAATATTCAAAACACATAGTCTAAATGACCAAGAACTTTTAAGAATTGAAAACCTTATTCAATCACTATCTAAACGAGCTTTCCAGTTACATATATTTCAAGATGAAATTATTAATGACAAGGATGCACTGCTGATTATAGATCATATAAATACTGATTTAAAAATATTATGTCATGTTATTATAAAACTTGGTACGCTAAAAAATTCAAACGTACCTCTTGAAACTTACATCCGTTATATCGAATCAAATGACCCTGATGTATTCCCTCTGGTTTTAGAGCTTATTGAATCTACTTTTTCAAATGACAATAGAAGATTAGTTATATCTCTTATAGATCCTGAATCTGATCCTGTTAAAAGTGCATTAGACTATTATGGTGATCAAATGTTATCAGAGGATGAAATGCTTAGATATTGGATTGAGAACCCTCATAAATGGAAAACAAATATTGCAATCCAGTATATCTTAAAAAAGAAAAAAATATCACTATTGAAAAAATTAAATAAAAAAAATAAGCATTTTTTAGAAATTGATTATTTTTCTTTAGATGAAAAACACAGCTTAAGTAAAAATTTTATAAAATTAGAAATGAAAAATGAGGAATCATCAAATATGTATTCAGTATTAGAAAAAACTATATTATTGAAATCTGTCAATCTATTTAAAAATATACCAGGGAGTACACTATCAAAAATAGCGCAGCTTGCTTCTGAAGTTCAATTTGATGCTAATTATGGAATCTTTGATGAAGGTGACCATGGTGATTCATTATATGTTATTATTTCAGGTAAAGTCAGTATTACAAATAATAATCAATCGATTGCAATACTTGAAACAGGAGAGTGTATAGGAGAAATGTCACTGCTTGATCAGCAACCACGCTCAGCAGGAGCATTCGCGACTGAAGATTCGATATTGTTAAAAATTGATCAAGAGAGTTTTTATGAACTTATGGCAAGCAATCCAGAAATCATGAAAGAAATAGTAAAAATTCTAACCAAGAGAGTTAGGGACATTAATAAAAAATTTACTGAAAATCATCAAGAAGGTATTT
>CAZPIF010000240.1:0-2868 GCA_964586565.1 uncultured bacterium | reverse complement strand
TATGATTATTTTATCCATTAAGCTTTGACTGTTTCTGTCCCAATGAATAGTTCTTGAATGATCTTTGAACTTTCAATGTCATTCAAATATTCCATATTAACAAATGTCTTATTTCCATTTACATATTTTTTGATATGTAAATGATGATCTGCTTGATTAGCAATTTGAGATAGATGCGTAATACAAATAATCTGTTTCTTTTGTGCTAGATGTAATAGATGCATTGATACCTTCTCTGCTGCTTTACCAGATATCCCTGAGTCTATCTCATCAAAGACCAAAGTTTGTACTGGGTCAATATCTTGGAACACGGTCTTGATCGCAAGCATTATCCTTGATATTTCCCCTCCAGAGGCAACTGAGGATAATGGTTTAGTAGGTTCACCTGGATTAGCAGAAAGATAAAATTCAACTCTATCAATGCCTTTAGGATTTCCAATGACGATTTTTCCATCCAATTCTATGAAACCATCATCACTCTCATCCTGATCTATAATAATATCAAAACGTGAACCATCCATATTCAAATCAGACATTGCTAAAACTATTTTTTTAGATAATTCCTTTGCTTTAATTTTACGTTGATTATGCAAAGAGATTGCTTTTTGAGAAAAAACCTTTTCTTTGTCATTTATGGCATTGATAAGTCCATCCTTAGATATTCCAATATCATCAAGAGCTTTAATCTCTTTATCCATCCTTTTTCTTTCATCAATTACAGATTCCAATGACCCTCCATATTTTCTTTTCAAAGATTCTAAAGCATTTAAACGATCTTCCAAAATACTCAACTCTTCCGAACTAAATTCTTTTTCTATTAATTGGGAATTGATTTCTGAACTTGCTTCTTCTAATTGTAAGATTGATTCTGATATTAGACTACTGATATTTGAGATATTAGAATCATATTTTTCTATTGTGGATAGCTCCTGGTATGTTATATTGAGTTGATCTATTAAACTATTATCAGAATCTAAGATTCTACTTTTGATATTTGTCAAAGATCTCATTATTTCTTCAAGATTGCTGATTCTTTTATATGCCTCCTTGACATCTTGGTCTTCACCTTCCATTGGCCTTACCATATCAATCTCATTAGCTTGAAATTTCAACAGAGCCATTCGTTCCTTTTTTTGATGCTCATTCCTCTTTAACTCATCAAGTTCCGCCCTCATAGCCATCAATTCAGAAAATATCCTTTCTAGTTCCGCCACCTCACTTTGATGTCTGCAATATCTGTCTAGATAATCAATATGACTAGTTCTATCTAAAATCAATTGTTGATCATGCTGTCCATGGAAATCCACTCTAGTGATATTTTCTTTTTTCAGATCTATCAAAGTGACAAACTTATCATCTTTATATGACTTTGTGCGCCCTGAATCATAGACTATTCTTCGAATCTCCACATCACTAAACTTAGCTTCAACAACAGCTCTTTCAGCACCATTTCGAACCATTATCTTATCAGCCTTTGCTCCAAGTGCAACCCCTAAAGCCTCTAGTAAAATTGACTTACCTGATCCTGTCTCACCGGTCACAACTGTCAGACCAGGTTCAAAATTGATATCAATTTCATTAATGATCGCGAAATTTTTTATGTATAACTTTTGTATCATAATCGCTTTTTATAGATAAAATGGCCAATTGACACACCACATATTACACCAATTCCATCGGCAATAATATCATAATGGCTTGAGAACCTACCTGGTATCATTCTCTGCCATAATTCATCAATGCATCCAAATAGAACTCCAGCCATGCATAATAGGTAAATATTAAAATTATTATCTTTATGATATGCTCTATAACCTAGTATACCCAAAATCGAATATTCTATGCAATGAAGCAACTTATCCCAAGTTAGCCCAGTCATACTCGGAATAGCTTTACCCGGTATGCTAGATACAGATATAATCAATAACAAAAATATATAGAAGTGTACCTTAGGATCTTTCATATGATCTTATTACAAGAGGTATATGATCAAGAAGGTCCGAAGCAATTTGCCCTCTAAATCCTTTATCAGATATCAAATGGTCTGATACCTCACCATGTACATATGCACCTATTGATGCTGAATCATAGCAATTAAGTCCTTGAGAAATCAAACTCGTTATCATACCGGCAAGTACATCCCCTGTCCCGGCAGTTGCAAGCCCAGGATTACCCGTGGTATTAATTCTAATATTATTTCCTTCAAGAATACATGAGGGGACTTGTTTCACCAGGCATACTTGATCAAATTTTTCTATCAACATATTCATCAAAGTTGGAAATTCTGAAATAATAAGCTCTTTTTGTTCCCCCATTAATCTAGCAAGTTCTCCAAAATGAGGAGTGATAATCAGCGGATACTCCCTTTTTGATAAATATTCAATGTTTGCTGAAAAGGGGAATAAGCCATCAGCGTCAAGAACAAGCGGCTTATCTATTGATATTAATAATTTCTTAATCAAACGCTGGGTAGAGATATCACGTCCAAGACCTGGCCCTAATAACACAGAATCTGCCCATCCAACCTTATCCATGATCAGATCATAATGCTCATGCCGTACGATACCAGTACTATCATCATCTAATGACAAAGTCATTCCTTCTATTATCGACCGCTCATAGATCTCATTCAGAGAACCAGGACTGGTGGTTATTGTTAATCCTGCGCCTGATCTCAAAGCACCATAAGTTGACAATATCGCTGCACCTGTCATACCTCGCGACCCTGCAATAATAAGTACCTTACCTGCAGAATGTTTGCTGATGTCATTATTGGGCTTATGAAAATGATCTTGTACAATATCTTGATCATTAAATCTCCATCTTGACCCTGGAAACTCTATAGCATCCAAAGATGGGAAACCAATA
>CAZPIF010000239.1:0-2887 GCA_964586565.1 uncultured bacterium | reverse complement strand
ACATGGCTCATTGATGAAGGTATTGCAGATCCTGATCGAATTGCTATTTATGGTGCATCTTATGGGGGGTATGCAACCTTGGCGGGTCTCACTTTTACTCCTGACCTTTATACCTGTGGTGTTGATTATGTTGGAGTATCAAATATTTTCACACTCCTTGAGACACTTCCACCGTACTGGGAATTAGGTAGGCAGATGATGTATGAGATGATAGGTAACCCTGAAACAGAAAAAGATATTCTTCAAGCTGCCTCTCCTATATTTCACGTAGATAGCATCAAGGTTCCCTTATTTGTTGCCCAAGGCGCAAATGATCCAAGGGTAAAACAATCAGAGTCTGATCAAATTGTAGAAGCGCTTAGATCTAGAGGAGTAGAAGTACCTTATATGCTAAAAGAAGATGAAGGGCATGGCTTTTATAATGAAGAAAATCAGTTTGACTTTTACAGAGAAATGGAAAAATTTCTAAAAAAGCACATAGGTTGATATATTTTTTTTGTATATGAAATATAGAGCCCACTTGTGTGGGTCTTATTGCTTTTAAAATGATGATTTAGGATAACAGCCAAAAACTGCAAAATATTAGAACTATCGTGACGAGAAGTATATACCATCTTTTTGGCTTTGATTTGTTTAATTCGTCGCTAATTGTCATAGTACTTATCCAAAGTAGTAATGATAATTCACCAATTGAATCTAATTCATTGTTATGGTAGAATTTAAAATATGCAGTAAAAATAATACCTATCAATGCGAGAATAAAACCTGTAATCCCAATATATTTTTTAAATAAATCTTTCATTATTTGTTTTCTAATATACTTAAACCACTAGAGTTGTCATTGGGTTTGTTTATGGGATTATGTATAGTCTTACTAATGGAAAAAATGAATTAAAAATTATAATAAGATTAATTAGGTGGACTTTTAAGTATAAACAATCTTTATATTAAAAAGTGGTTTGAAATAGAATGAAATTCTGTAGCGGATTCTATTAGCGAGTTGGCTGTTAATTCATTAACGCCGTAAATATGTACAGCGCATTTGTATTTGTCTATTACTTTTTGAACAAGTAAATCAAAATCTCCATCGCCAGATAGCAGAATTATTTTATCTACTTGTTCTGCTGAATCTAAAATATCGATGGTTATACCTACATCCCAATCTCCCTTAGCGCTACCATCTGTTCTAGATATATAAGGCTTTAGTTTTACATTAAACCCTATAGTTTGTAAAGCGTATTGAAATTTTTGTTGTTTGTCATCACCTTTATCTATGGCATAAGCATTCGCTATGATTATTTCATCTTGAGATTCTATTTGATGCCAAAACTTTTTATAGTTAAATGAACGTTTAAAAGTATCTCGCGTCGTATAATAAATATTTTGAACGTCAACAAATATTGCAGTTTTCATTATGTTGAATTTATAACTGAAATATTTAGAATTATATCATAGGCAATAATCAAAATCATATTTGTAAGATTTTTTGTTTATAGGATGATAGGTAGATTTAGGGCGTAGTTTAGAATGATAGGACAATTCTAGGAACTCATAAATATGCTAATTATATATTCTAAAATATATTTAAATTATAATAACCTAATTCTACATACTTATATTATTTATTGAGATTGGTTATAGGTAGACTACTCAAAAAGTAATTTTTTTGGTTTTTTAAATGGTGCGATCCTTTTTCTTATATTTAATATATTTTTTGCTTTTCATAGTGTTATGTATTGTTGCTTTTTTATTTTTTGCGCCTCAATTTGGTTCAAATCCGACATCTGATCAGATAACACATTATAAAACTTTTAAGAATTTCAAAGATGGCGCTTTTGAAAGTTTAGAAAAAACTCCTATGATGACTGGTGAGATTTCTACTTGGGAATTTTTCATGAGGCAGGAAAATAGAAAACCGGATGCCGATATTATACCAAGGCGTATAAATCTTACAAACTTTAATGATCTAGACTCTAACAAATATAAAATTGCGTGGTTAGGGCATTCTGCCTTCATGTTGAATATAGATGGTAAAGTTATTCTCCTAGATCCTATGCTTGGGACTCATGCTGCACCAGTTCCACTGCCGAGTCTTAGAAGGTTCAATAATACGTTGCCTATTAATTTGGACTCGCTATCTAATATTGATATAGTAATAATCTCGCATGACCATTATGACCACTTAGACTATTCTACTATAAAAAAGATTAGAGCAAATGTACAACTATTTCTTGTGCCACTTGGAGTTGGTAATCATTTAAGAAGATGGAATGTGGCGGAAGAAAAGATAATAGAAATGAATTGGAACGAGAATTATTTAACAAATGAGCTAGCAATAACATGCTTACCTTCACGACATTTTTCAGGTAGAGGACCAACTAATAGGAATAGCACTTTATGGGGATCATGGTCAATAAGATCATCATCGGTAAAGATCTATTTTAGTGGTGATAGTGGCTACGGTAAACATTTAAAGCAGATTGGTGATGAATATGGTCCTTTTGACATTTCATTAATTGATTGTGGACAATACAATAAAGCTTGGAAATACTCACATATGTTTCCATCTGAGGCTATTTTAGCTGCAAAAGATCTAAAAACTGAATTCTTCATGCCAATACATTGGGGAGGATTTACTCTTGCAATGCATCAGTGGGATGAGCCTGTTGAAAAGTCAATTAGATTAGCTGATGAAATTGGTTTAAAATATTTCACACCTCAAGTAGGTGAAGTAATTACAGAAAAATCTATTAAAGGACCGTTCAATAAGTGGTGGGTAAAATATTAATAACAAAACAAGTTGATAGATATTTATGACTATTTAGTTACTCCAACAGATCAGAATAGTCTATATCATCGGTCTCATTTCTTAATTCGAAATTCGTAT
>CAZPIF010000238.1:0-2902 GCA_964586565.1 uncultured bacterium | reverse complement strand
GCGTATCCTTCTGCAAGTAGCGTAGGTTTATTAGCCTCATTATTTTTTGATGAATGGATAATTAGTGAACCTTATGATCTGGTTCCAGATTATATTGATGCTTTTAAAATAAAAAATCATGCATGATTTACAAATAATGCGAAAAGCTAATCATTCTGATATCAATTCAATTTTTGGAATAGAGAAGGATGTATTTAAAGAAGAGAATTGGTCTCATAATATGATACATAGTAGCATATCAGATATTGCTACTACTACTACTTATGTAATTGAAGAATTTGAAAATATTGTTGCATACTGTATGGTAAAAATTACCGACAATGAATTTGAAATTATTAATTTTGCTGTTGCACCTCTTTTCCAAGGGAAAGGTAGAGGGAAATTAATACTTGAGTTTTTTTTAAAGCAAATTCCCATTAATTCCTCTGTATTTTTAGAGGTAAAAAAATCTAATGCTGCTGCAATTAATTTATATAATAGTACTGGTTTTCAAATAATCAATATTCAATATAATTATTATAAGGATGGTAGCGATGCATTCGTTATGCGTTTTAATAAATAAATTATTCTAATCATGGCCTGGTTTAAGCGTAAAAATAGAAAATTAGTAACATCTGAAAAAAAAACAATCCCTGATGGATTATGGGATAAGTGTCCTTCATGCAATGAGATAATATATAAGCCTGAGATTGAAAAGAAACTTTCAGTGTGTCATCACTGTAATTACCATTTTAGAATTTCATATAAAGAGTATGTTAAGATCTTATTGGATAAGGGCACAGATAAAAAATGTTTTGAGAATCTTACATCAAAAGATTTTTTAGGCTTTAAAGCAAAGAAATCTTATGGAGAACAATTAGGAAGTGCTAAAGCAAAAACAGGTGATAATGATGCGATTAATATTTACGAAGGTAAATTAGAGGGAAAATCTATAGTTCTGGGTTTAATGAATTTCAATTTTATTGGTGGAAGTATGGGTTCCGTTGTTGGCGAATTAGTTTCAAGAGCTTTGGTTATGGCTAGGGAAAAATCTGTCCCTTTAATATTAGTCTGTTCCTCTGGGGGGGCAAGAATGCAAGAGGGTGCTATTTCATTAATGCAATTAGCGAAAACTAGTACACAATTGGCGAAATTTTCAGATGAGGGTGGATTATTTATTCCAATATTAACAGATCCTACTACTGGAGGAGTTACTGCAAGTTATGGTATGTTGGGTGACATTATTTTAGCGGAACCCGGGGCTTTAATTGGTTTTGCTGGACCTAGAGTCATAAAGCAAACTATCGGTCAGGATTTGCCTGAAGGTTTTCAGCAGGCTGAATTCCTATTAAAAAAGGGGTTCATAGATCATATCGTAAGTCGGGAGGATATGAAAGAAAAGATCGCTAGCTTAATAAAAATTCTTAAATGAAGAAACCAAAAATATTGATAACAAATGATGATGGTATTTTTTCAGATGGCATCTATGCATTATGGGAAGCATTGGGGGAGGTAGGAGAGACATTAGTAGTGGCTCCACATTTAGAACAAAGTGCAACTAGCCACGCCATAACATTAGCGGATCCAATAAGGACTGAGCTTATAGAACGCCAAAATGGATTTAAAGGATATTCTGTTAATGGTACGCCTGTAGACTGCGTAAAAATTGCTATACGATCTCTTTCAAATACAATGCCTGATTTAATTGTTTCAGGAATTAATCATGGTGCCAACCTTGGTAGAAATATCATCTATTCAGGAACAGTGGCTGCAGCATCAGAGGGAACCATTTTAGGCATACCATCAATTGCAATAAGCCTTGCATCATCTAAGAGTCACAAATTTGATGTAGCCAAACAAGCTGCTATTGAAATAGTAGAATATGTTATGAAAAATAGACTACCATCTGGCACTTTCCTTAATGTGAATATTCCTTATTGTAGAATCAATGAGATTAGAGGTAAGAAAATTACGAAACAGGGTAATCAATGTTTTGTGGATGAATATGAGGAGCGTATAGACCCAAGAAAAAGATTGTATTATTGGATAAAGGGAGAAATGGTAGATAAAGATATCTCAATTGATTACGATGGTAAAGCAGTGAGGGAAAACTATATAAGCATTACACCTATTCACTTTAACATAACAGATAAAAAGTATATTCAAAAAATGAAAAATTATTTTCCTGATGAATAGTTTATACAAAAATGGGGTTATAATTTTAGATTTTGGTTCTCAATACACTCAGCTCATTGCAAGAAGAGTAAGAGAACAAAATGTTTATTCAGAGATTATGTCTCCAGAAATACCTCTTTCTGATATTTTGAAACGATCACCTGCTGCAATTATTCTCTCAGGTGGACCGAGCAGTGTCTATAAAAAAAATGCACCTAAATTAGATTCCAATATTCTTTCTAGTAATGTGCCAATTATGGGAATATGTTACGGTCTACAATTGTTAGTTCACTCAGATGGTGGGAAAATTGTACCTGAGGGACAAGGTGAGTATGGTTTTGCAAAAATAGATGTTCAAGTAAGTGAGGGTATTTTAGAAGGTATAAAAAGTTCTATTGTCTGGATGAGTCATGGTGATCGCGTTGAGGTGGTTCCCCCAGAATGGCGCGTATTGGCAAATTCATCAAATGGTATTATTGCAGCTATGGCTAATCATAATCAAACTAGAGTAGCAACACAATTTCATCCTGAAGTTTATCATACAGAAAAAGGTTCAGAAATAATATGCAACTTTCTTTTTAAGATAGCTAAATGTAAGAAAAATTGGACTACAGGGAATTTTATTGATGAACAAGTGGGTAAAATCAAAAAGAAAGTAGGTTCGGGCCATGTTATTACCGGCGTTAGCGGAGGTGTTGATTCTTCCGTAGTTGCCGCATTATTGCACAAGGCAATTGGAGAGCATTCA
>CAZPIF010000237.1:0-2903 GCA_964586565.1 uncultured bacterium | reverse complement strand
TGGAATTTATAATGAAGATGATCAGGACTCTTATAATACTATAAGTACCGTAATCATAGATAGTTTTTCAACAAATAACAAAGGCAATATTAAAATAAATACTGCTATCAAAGATAGCGTTGGCTACTACTTGCTACATGATGATATTTTTATATATCAACCAGATATGGCAGCCGATAATTATAATCGTTATGATGTTACATTTCACTATGATAGCAATGGTAATTATCTAAGAAAAATTACAAGTTTTGGTGATATTTATTATGAGTATGTACCAGATAATGAACGTGGCTCGCTAACCAACTTTTACAGTCCTTACAGATTTCTTAGGAGTCCTAAGAAGCATCAATTTGGTTTTGTTGATTACAGATATAAATTAAATGACAAAATAAATATTTCTGGAAATTATTCTGCCTCTATATTTGATAAAAATAAATATTCAAATAATAATTTATCAATAGGTAATTCCTATGTGTTTAGTGCCGAAATGCATTCGATTAATATTGGTGATGGTGTCCTAAAACTAAAAATAAAAAACTGGGATAGGGATTTAAATTATAGGTCCCTTAGTCGAGAAAATGATATTCTTTTTACAAGGTTTTGGAATTTAGATTCATCAATAAATAATAAAATCAATGAAACATTATTTGAAACTAATTTTATATCACAAGGCTCTTCTGAGTCTATGATTAATATCTCAAAATTGAATTATCAAAATTATACTTCCTCAAAAATAGACTTAAGACATAAATTATTGGTTAATACTCTCAAGGACTCATATGTTAGATTTTTATCAGTAGAAGGTCAAAATGGTGACTTTAGTAGATCAGAACTCTTGTTACAAGTTAACAATAAATTATACACTCCATATTTATCAATCCTTGGCGAGGTTGAAAACAGCAGTAGCCAATTTTGGAAAACTGGAATTGGTATAAAACTGAATAGTAAATATAGAAAGTTAAAGGCGGAAATAAATTATCGTGATGATAAGTATGAAGATATTAGCATGTCAAATAAAAATAATTCAAGAGATGCAATAGCTAGTATTGAATATGAGAATAGTAACCCAAAAGGAATAAAAAATAGTATAACTATACAAAGAAGACTAAAAAGGGATGATTATAATCAAAAAGATTTCAATTATTCTCTTTTTGATATAAAGGTTGGTACATATAGTCATAAAAAACCAATAAGGTGGGATTTTCAAATTAGGAAAGAAGAGACTTTTGCAAATCAAGTTGCTACGATTTATGATTCAGTAGGCGTAGGTTTAGGACAATATCGTTTTGATCAGTCATTTAATTTATATATTCCAGATCCAAATGGTGAATATATATCATATAACATCAATACAGGTGAAAGATTTCTTAATACCAATATAATCAGTTCCAAAAATCTATATATGAATCTGTATAAGTTATTACCAGTTTCTAATATTGTATTAAGGTATAATTCAAGACAAGATTTTCAAGGGGATAATCCATCTATATCAAATATGTTATTCCCTTCAATTAATGATACTGGAACAGTAAAATCAATTTTATTTGATAGAATTGAACTTTTTTTCCCAATATATGCAAAATCAAAATTATGGTTAGAAAGAAATAATATTTTAAACGGATTAGATCCTAGAGGAAATGAACATAATTATCATAGGATATTAGGATTTGAATTGAACCATAATTTATCTCAATCCTACATGATGTATAACCAAATTAAGTTTAGTTCTTTTAATATGGACTCCCAAATATCTATTTTGAGGGATAGGTCATTTTCAGGTTGGTGGAATAATATTGAAATGAGATATAGATATAATCAATCAATTGATATTGATATTGGGTTTCTTCTAGGCTCCAACTCAGGTAACCAGCAAGGTAGAAAATTTGATGGTAGAGCATATGGTCTAAAATTATTAAATAAGATATTATATAAATCAAAAGCTAGGTTTGAGAATGAAGTCAACTATGTTGATGTTTTGTCATATGGAGCGAATGATTATTTGCCTCCTGAGTCATTTGAAGGTTATTCAATAGGGAAGAGTTTACGTACTAGCTCACGATTCCATTATTACCATAATAGATCCACTTCAATAATTTTTTCACTAAATACTCTAAATGACAGTAGATATGACAACTTAATCACTATGCAAGGTGAAATTCGTGCACATTTTTAAGATTATTATCTTTTTAAATTATTTTATTTATGCACAACAGAGTCGTATTACAATAAGTTCAACTGATTCAATTATTATTAAATCAGAACTAGAAAATCGATTAAAAGGTGATAATAGATTATCTATTAGCTATATACTTGAATCTTTTAATTATCAATCATCTGAGACATCATATCGTATCTCAGATCAAAAAAAGAAAATTGATTCTTTAATTATTATTTACGATAGTAGTATAAATAATAATACGTTATCTCAAATATTTCGTCCATATAAGGTGTGTTCAATTGATGATAATACCAATATTATAGGGGAAAATATAATGATGAGATATAACTTTATTTACGATTTACCCGATTACCATTTGGGTTTAATTAATGATAATACCTTAGGAGCTGTTATTAGGTTTGAACCTAAATTTGAAAGTTACTATTCTGGTATGGTAGGTATGGATAATCGTGATAATACTTGGGAAGTAAATGGCCAATTCAATCTTCATTTAGAAAATTATTTTAAAAATGCAGAATATCTAGAATTTTTCTGGTCACGACTTGATTCTAATTCACAAGCAATTAAACTTGCAAGCTTAATTCCTCATCCATTTGGATGGGATGTAGGAATATTTTTTCAATATGATTATAATCTGTTCAATGGCTTGTTTACTAAAATTGAACATAGGTATCGTTTTAATACTTTTTCTCAATCTTTAAAGAATATCAGCATAGGGTATACC
>CAZPIF010000236.1:0-2909 GCA_964586565.1 uncultured bacterium | reverse complement strand
TTTTAGGTATCTATAACAAAGACTTAAAAGAAAAACAAAAAGCTAATGGTTATTTGTATGCCGGTGAGGCTACGGATGGAACGAGCGATTATGATTTCAATGCATCTGCAGCATATTTTCAATATAATTATCCTCTTACTGATAATATATTTATTAAAAGTAACTTTAGATATGAAAGTAATGAATACTCATATTTAGGTGATACATATTTGCAGGATTCTGTTTTAAATCCAGTAATTTATAATATAAAAGATCACATGATGGGTTATAAAGCAGCAATTACATATAAAGTCAGTAATAATACAAATTATTTTATTTCACTATCAACAGGATATAAGGCTGGTGGTATAAATCAACAGCCTAACTTAATAGAATCTAGTCGTCCATATGGCCCTGAATATGCCAACAATTTTGAATTAGGATTGAAGTTTAATAAACAAGATAAGATATCTTATATCACAATTTTTCACACAAAAAGAATAGATCAACAAATTTCTGTTTCAGATCAAGTTGACAAAACTGAACCGAATAGTTTTTTGTTTTACACTAGTAATGCGGGATCTGGATCAGCAATGGGGATAGAACTTGAGCATTCATACCAGCTATCCCATAAAATAAAATTATTTTCAAGTTTTGGAATTTTGGACAGTTGGGTAGACAAGTTTACATACCAGTCAACAGACTGGGAAGGGAATATTATTGAAGAATACGGTGGTAACAGAGAAGCAGCTATGGCTCCTCGAATAATGGGGTCCTTGGGAGCAAGTTTGAATATCTATGATGTCTTAGTAAATACGAATACATCATTTAAAAGCGAATATTACTTTTCCGATAGTCATAATAAAAAATCAAATCCTTTTTCATTGACGGATATAAAAATCAAAAAGAAATTTGGTAAAGTATCTTTACAATTTTGGATTCATAATGTTTTTGATAAACGCTATCCTATCAGAGGATTCTACTTTGGGCTTATACCTCCAAATTATCCAGACCAATTATGGATAACTCATGGAGATCCCAGACAAATTGGCATAACAGTAAATTATAATATCTAATCCCCCAGTACTTTTCACAGTTACATTTATAAATAAGTATAATTAATTTATAGTCATTAAGATTGACGAAAAATAGATGTTTGGACAGATATCAGAGCAGTTTGCAGGGATTATTAAAAATATCAGAGGTTTAGGGAAAATCACTGATAGCAATATAAAAGAAACAGTTAGAAAGGTTCGTAGGACCCTAATTGAGGCTGATGTTAATATGAAAGTAGTAAAGTCTTTCATATCAGAGATAGAAAAAAAGGCACAGGGAACAAAAGTTATAAAATCTATCAAACCTGGAGAACAATTTGTTAAGATAATTAAAGATGAAATAGTAGATGTACTTGATGCAAAAGACCATGGTTTTAGTTTAAATGATAAACCAGCATTTATTTTATTAGTTGGTTTACAGGGTGCAGGTAAGACTACCACTGCGGGTAAACTTGCATTAAAATTAAGAGAGGAAGGCAAATCAGTGTTACTAGCTTCATCTGATATTTATAGACCCGCTGCTATTAATCAGCTCTCAAAGATTGGTAAACAAATCAATGTCCCAATTTTTAAAACAAATAGCAATAATCCCCTTAAAATATGTAAGGATGCATTAGAAGAAGCCCAAAAGAGTAAGAAAGATGTTGTTATACTTGATACTGCTGGTCGTTTACATATAGATACAGAGATGATGGAAGAGCTTAAATCAATAGTCGTTCAAATCAAACCAAGTGAAATTTTGTTTGTAGTGGATGGTATGACTGGACAAGACGCCGTTAAATCTGCTTATTCTTTTAATATTGAATTACCAATTACGGGCCTTATTTTAACAAAAATGGATGGTGATGCTAGAGGTGGTGCAGCTCTATCAATCAGAAAAATAGTAGATGCTCCTATCAAGTTTTTAGGTGTTTCAGAATCTCTATATGGGTTAGAGGAATTTGACCCTGAAAGAATTGCCAATCGAATACTTGGCCTTCATGATATTGTTACGCTTGTTGAAAAAGCACAAAATATTTTTGATAACGATGAAACCGAAAAGATTAGTAGAAAGTTTTTAAAAAATAATTTTGATTTAAATGATTTTAAAATACAGTTAAAACAAATGAAGAATCTGGATTCTATTAATGACATATTTAGTTTATTGCCAAATACAATGAGCAGTAAAATAAACAAATTAAATTTAAATCCTAAGCATATAGTTTGGAATGAAGCAATAATTGATTCTATGACTAATAGTGAAAGAAAAAACCCAGATACTATTAATGGAAGTTGTAGATTAAGAATATCTAAAGGTAGTGGAAGGTCACTGCAAGAAGTGAATGCTCTGATTAAACAATATAAAGATCTCAAAGTCATGATGAAAAAAATTAAAACGACAAATAATAAAAATAGTTTGGTAATGACGCCAAATTATAGAAAATTCTAAATTAAGGAGTTATAAATTGGCAACAAAAATAAGATTAAAAAGAATTGGACGAAGAAATAGACCATTTTATAGAATGGTCATTATGGATTCAAGAAAAAAGAGGGATGGTGCAGCTGTCGAGGAATTAGGATGGTATAATCCAGTTGATTTAACTCATTCTTATGACTTAAAAGACGAGCGTATATTACATTGGTTGTCAAAAGGTGCAGAACCTACAAAAGCTGCAAAGAAATTATTGCGACGTTCTGGTTTAAATTATCGCTGGCATTTAATGAACCAAGGTCTAAGTGACTCGGATATTGAAAAAGAAATGAAAAAATGGGAACTCAATCGAGAAGAGGTACTTAAAAATCGTGTTGAAAAATCAGAAAAAAAATCTTTAGAAAATAAAAAAGATGCAAAAGAAGATAAAAATTTAAAATCATCAAGCCTAACAGCAGATAATG
>CAZPIF010000235.1:0-2936 GCA_964586565.1 uncultured bacterium | reverse complement strand
ATCCATTGACCATCTCTATACCATCACTTAAAATTCTTTCTATATGTGGATTAGCATCGTCATTCTCAAAGATATCGTTAGATAGTTCACTAAATGGGTTCTGCCCATCCCTTTTAGAACTTTTTTTTTCTTTTTCTTCAGTATTTTCATTCTGTTTTCTACCCCAATTCTTATCAGCAAATAAATCAAAATTACCAGGTGGTAACACCCAATACGTTTCACGTTTTGAAGAATAGCCCATTACATTATCTGTACCAGGGACTTTTATCAGCCCTCTTTCACCACCAAATAATCGAAATATCCATCTTTTAGGGTTTAGTTTACCATTAAACTTTGCGTAACCCGGGGCAGCAGTAATTTCTGAAACTGTCTCTATTTCTCCTCCCCAATCCACATCTATTGTGTATGCTGTCACATACTTGATCTGCATATCTTGAGCTATTGAAAGGGTCAACATAAACAATACATTGGCAACTCTCATAAATCAAGTAATTCTAAAATATAACTCAATTCTATTTGGAATAGATGCCTCAATAATATCACCAGTATAAATTGGCCCAACTCCCGCGGGTGTACCAGTAAAAATGAGATCACCGTGGGATAATGGTATTTCTGTTGCCATCTCACGTATTATCTCTTGTGGAGTCCAGATCATGTCAGAAGATGAACCAGACTGCCTTAACTCTCCATTGACTTTCAATCTAAGTTCCAGATCTAAAAGTTCCTCCGAATCTCTTATTGGAATTATGTCAGAGATTGGAGCACTACCTACAAAACTCTTTCCACTAAACCAGGGCTTTCCATTTTCCTTTGCTTTCCTTTGAATATCCCTCCTTGTTAGGTCTACTCCAATTGCAAATCCAAATATTGAATTGTCTTCACCAAGAGCAACAACAAGTTCTACTTCATGTTGTAAATCTTTAGTATTGATGGGATATTTGACATTGTCGGTTGTTATAGTCCAATTGGGTTTTGTGAAAAAAAAAGGTGGCTTTTTATCGTCTGATCCCATTTCCTGTGCATGTGCACGGTAATTCCTGCCTACACAATAAATTTGGTTAACAGGATAAAAATTACCTGATCCATGAATAGGGAGTAAAACTTGATCTAATTTTGGGAAAGATAAACCCATTATCCTAACAAGATTTGAGAAAGCATTATATAATCACAATAATTAGTGCCTTTAAAAAATAATCTTACTATTAAAGTCTTTACTTCAATGAAAACCACAGTTTAAGTCTCTAATATATATACTAACTTACAAATGCCCTTTTACCAAAGACTGCTTATAAATTAGCAGCCCCCCACAAATAAAATAAGTATGTGTGTTGAAAAATTTACAAAGAATAATTTTTGCAAATTTTTCAACACAGATGTCAGTTATACGCTCCGATTAAGAATCAAAGCGATCAAGGTTCATTACCTTATCCCAAGCTGCAATAAAATCACTGACAAATTTATCCTTTGAGTCATCAGATGCATACAATTCTGCAAGCGCTCTTAGCTGAGAATTGGAACCAAATACAAGATCGGCTCGAGTAGCTGTACTAACCTTCTCACCCGTTGAACGATCTTTTCCCTCATAAGAATTTCTACCAGTTGCTGTCCATTCTACTGTCATATCAAGTAATTTAGAGAACCAATCATTTGTTAATTTTCCAGATGTTTCAGTAAGCAAACCGTGACCACCATCGCTAATTCCTAGTGCTCTCATACCACCAACAAGTACCGTCATTTCAGGAGCAGTAAGCCCTAACAATTGAGCTCTATCCAGTAACATATGTTCCGCACCAATCTCAAAATCACTTTTATGGTAATTCCTAAAACCATCAGAGAATGGTTCAAGGACCTCGAACGAATGTTCATCTGTATTATCTTGAGTTGCATCACCCCGACCCGGCGTAAATGGTACGGATGAACCTGATGCTTGCTCTATGCCAACATTACCAGCAAGAACGATCACATCTGCTACCGATGCACCTGTATCAGAGGCGATACCTTCTAGTACGCTTAGAACACGAGATAACTGTTCTGGTTTATTTGCTTGCCAATCTTTTTGTGGAGCAAGACGTATCCGAGCGCCATTGGCACCACCACGTAGATCTGAGCCTCGAAATGTTGAAGCGCTTGCCCAAGCAGTCTCTACCATTTCCTGAATAGTTAGACCGCTATCAGCGATCTTTGATTTAACAGCCTCTACGTCATAGCTCGTACTGCCAGATGGTACAGGGTCTTGCCATATCAGTTCCTCTTGAGGGACTTCTGGACCTAAATATCTAACTTTAGGTCCCATATCACGATGTAGTAATTTGAACCAAGCACGTGCAAAAGCATCAGAGAACTCATCAGGATTCTCGTGAAAATGTTTTGAAATTTTCCGATAATCTGGATCCTCTCTCATTGCCATGTCGGCTGTTGTCATTATTGTTGTCACTTTAACAGAATCATCTTCAACATCAGGAGCCATATCTTCATCTTTTGGAGCAACTGGATGCCATTGATGAGCCCCTGCAGGACTTTTTACTAACTCCCATTCATATCCAAAAAGCATATCAAAATATCCATTGTCCCACTGAGTTGGATTAGGCGTCCATGGTCCCTCTATACCACTAGTTATACTATCACGACCTAGACCTTTACCATGTCCACTTTTCCATCCAAAACCCATTTCTTCTAAAGGTGCCCCTTCTGGATCAGCTCCTTTAAAATCCTCACTAGCAGCACCATGTGCTTTACCAAAAGTATGGCCACCAGCTGTGAGTGCAACTGTTTCATAATCATTCATTGCCATGCGACCAAATGTCTCGCGAATATCTTTTGCGCTGGCCAAAGGATCTGGGTTTCCGTCCGGGCCTTGCGGGTTCACATAAATAAGGCCCATTTGAACTGCGCCTAGAGGCTGATCGAGAACACGATCGCCAGTATAGCGCTCATTT
>CAZPIF010000234.1:0-2965 GCA_964586565.1 uncultured bacterium | reverse complement strand
AGGGAAAGGAGATCCCAAATATATTTTTCCAGAAATTAAAAATGATAATAGTAATATTAATATTGAGAAAATTAATTCTATAATTGATGAACAAACAGGTGAAGAAATTGGAATCGAATTCCAGATTGTAGCCTGGGATACTGGACAATATTCTACTCCAAATTACTCTATTGCAATTCAAAATAAATTAATTGATACTAGCTATAGTCTGGAAGTAGAGCCAATTGATTTTTCAATATTTTCTATCGTAGATAGAATGAACAACCCAGATTTCCAGGATATTAAAGGGCCCATTCAGGTCAATCCAATCTTTCCTACAAAAACTATGATTTATCTAATAATACTTATTACTATAATTGTTTTTCTTATTGCAATATGGAAAAAAAGAAAAATATCTAAACACATGAAAATTGATTATTCATTTACTGAAGATCCAAAAGATAGAGCTATTAGGAGACTTCGAAATTTGGATGATTCTAAATTGACAAAAGAATATTATTTTTTGTTATCACATATTATTAGGGAATATATAGAATTCAAATTCTTTATTAGAACATTAGAAATGACAACACAGGAGATTGTCAACTCTAGGGAAATTTTTCCATTTAACCATGATATATTTTTAGATTTAATTCAATTTTTTCATGAAGCAGATGAGGTAAAATATGCTCGTAAAATATATAACTCTGAAAAAATGCAATCTGATAAAAATAGAATTGAAACTTTTATTGATATATTATAGTGTTAGTTCTTATTATAGTTATAATTTAAGGAGATCAACTATTAACTAAATTGGGAAATTAAATGGCAACAACAGCGAATATAAAAAATGGTACTGTCATTTTACACAAAAATAAGAGAATGAAGGTAGTGGAATTTCAACATGTGAAGCCTGGTAAAGGTGGGGCATTTGTTAGAACGAAATTAAAAGATATAAAAACAGGGAAGGTCATTGATGAAACATTTAATTCTGGACATAAACTTGATTTTATTAGAGTTGAAGCTAGGACAATGCAGTTTTTATATTTAGATAATGAATCTTTTGTTTTCATGGATAATGATACTTTTGACCAACTTTATGTAGATTCAGGTTCTTTTAGTAATACAAAAAACTTTTTGACATCTGGATTAATGATAGACCTTTTATTTGATGACAATGAAGTATTAGATATTCGTTTACCCTCGCATGTAGTACTTGAAATAACGAATACTGAACCTGGTTACAAAGGTAATACTGCGACTGGAGCGAATAAACCAGCAACTGTTGAGACAGGGCTAATATTAAACGTTCCACTTTTTATAAATGAGGGAGAAAAAATACGTATTGATACTCGCACAGGAGAATATGTTGAACGATCTAAGTAATATTTTTCAAAAGGAAATCCCATGTGGCAAGATAAATTAAAAGAAATTATATATATTCTAGAAAATTCCAATGTTAATGAAATTGAAGTAACCTTTTGGGGAAAAAAATATCGTGTTTCAAAACAACCTAATTCAATAACTCAAGATAGTATTAATCCAACATTACAAACTAATTTGGTTAGTAATAATCTTTCCAATGAAAACAAGGAAAATCAGGAACTTAATTCAAATGTTAATCAAGAAAATTCGGAAGAACTTCTTTCACCAATGCCCGGCACCTTTTATTCATCACCAACTCCAGATGATGATCCTTTTGTGAAAGTAGGTGATAAAGTAGTAAAAGGAGAAGTCCTATGTATTGTAGAGGCAATGAAAATAATGAATGAAATTGAATCTGAATTTGATGGTTCTATAATTGATATCAAGGTTGAGAACGGTGAACCAGTTGAATATAATCAACCATTATTTGTAATTAGTCCTACCTAAAAATAGAATGTTCAAAAAAGTATTGATTGCTAATCGTGGTGAAATAGCACTTCGTATTATAAGAGCTTGTCACGAACTTAATATTAAAACTGTTGCTGTATATTCTACTGTTGATGAGGACTCATTACATGTAAAGTTTGCTGATGAGGCTGTTTGCATTGGTCCTGCACCAAGTAAAGATAGTTATCTAAATATTCCTAATATAATAGCTGCGTGTGAAATAACTGGATCAGATGCAATACACCCCGGATATGGATTTCTTTCTGAATCTGCACAATTTTCCCAGATTTGTGAAAATAATGGTTTTATCTTTTTAGGCCCTAATTCAAAAATTATTGATTCGATGGGAAATAAAGCTAAAGCAAAAGATACTATGAAAGCTGCGGGTGTACCTGTTATACCTGGTGGTGATGGCATATTAGATAATCCCGATGATGCCTTAGTAAAAGCAAATAAGATGGGATATCCTATTATGTTAAAAGCGTCTGCAGGTGGAGGTGGTCGTGGAATGAGGTTAGTGGAAAAATCTTCTGATGTGATTTCATCATATAAATCTGCTCATCAGGAGGCTCTGACAGCATTTGGTAATGGTGATATATATATAGAAAAATTTATTCAAAATCCAAGACATATTGAGGTGCAGATATTAGCAGATGAACATGGTAAAGCCATTCATTTGGGAGAGAGAGAATGTTCCATTCAGCGCCGACACCAAAAATTAATAGAAGAATCTCCATCACCACTTGTAGATGAAGAGATTCGATCAAAAATTGGTAGCGCAGCTGTTGCAGGTGCAAATGCAGTCGATTATGTTGGTGTGGGTACAATAGAGTTTTTAATGGATAATGATAAGAATTTTTATTTTATGGAAATGAATACTAGGATCCAAGTTGAACATCCTGTAACAGAGATGGTGACAGGAATGGATTTAATTAAACAACAAATTAAGATGCATGCTGGCGACCATTGTCCAGTTTTGACTGATTTTAATCTTAGAGGCCATTCTATTGAATGTAGAATTAATGCTGAGGACCCCTCAAATAATTTTTTGCCCTTTCCAGGGAAAATAGAAAATTTTCATATGCCTGGAGGAAAAGGTGTTCGTGTGGATTCC
>CAZPIF010000233.1:0-2975 GCA_964586565.1 uncultured bacterium | reverse complement strand
AAAGAATGATCTACACACTAAGATAATTTAAGACCGTTTTTATATTTGTTGTTGGACGTTTACATGTAAAATCCTCACAGATATAATAAGTAGGTTTATTATCTATAACGGAGTAATCTGATATCCATGGAGCTATCTCTTCAAGTCTTTTTGGATCAGATAGGTCTTTAAATATTATTACTTTATTCGGGCAATAATTATCCTTTAATTTTTGAACGAGTTTTTTCGTTTTTGAATTATATGAATTTGCTACTACAACCACTTCTTTTGGTTCTTTCAGATCAAACATAAATCCTGTAAGCATATGTGCAAATCCTGTGGGAGTCTGTTTTGCTTCATCTGTAAATGCTTTTAATGTTTTCTCTGCAAGATTAGTCCATTTTTTATTGCCCGTTATTTTACTTAACCGAAAGAGATTCATTACTGCCACTGAGTTTCCTGAAGGAATGGCACTGTCATAGCTAAATTTTGCTCTGACCATCAGTTTTTCCGCATCTTTGCTACCAATAAAAAAACCACCATTCTCATCAGAGAAATTTTCATTCATTACTTCTGTTAATTCTAGAGCTCTAGATAAATATTCTATATTAAAAGTTCCCTCATAGAGATTTAAAAGACCCCATACCATAAAAGAATAATCATCTAGATGTGGTGAAAGTCCTGACTTTCCATTACGATAGCTTTTAAAAAGTTTGCTATTTTTATTTCGGAGTTTTTTATGTACAAATTCAGCTGCTTTTTTAGCAGCATTGATATATTCGGGTTCATTTAATATCTGCCCACCAAGAGCAAATGCTGCAATCATGAGTCCATTCCAATCGGTTAGTATCTTATCATCTTTTTGAGGGTGTACCCGCTCTTGTCTTACATTAAAAAGCTTTTTCCTAGAATTTTCTATGATCTCATTCAATTCATTTAATGTAATATCAAACTCTTTGGCTAATTCATTTCTATTATCTTGGAAGTATGGAATATTCTTACCTGTGGCTTGAGCAGTAGCCTCATCATGAAAATTCCCCATTTCTAAAAATCCATATACTTCAGCCATTATTTTTCCATTTTTTTCGCCTAATATTTCCACCAACTCTTTTTTGGTCCAAAAATAGAAAGTACCTTCTTTCCCCTCACTATCAGCATCCTCTGCTGAAAAGAATCCGCCTTCTTTATTTGTCATGTCCCTGAGGACGTATCTGAAGATCTCTCTTGCTACATTTGCGTAGTCTATATTTCCAGTCAAATGATAAGCCTCTAGATATGCCATGGAGAGCATGGCCTGATCATAAAGCATTTTTTCAAAATGCGGTAGAAGCCAGCGTTTATCGGTTGAGTAGCGATGGAATCCCAGACCAATTTGATCAAAAATACCACCAAGTCTCATATAATTTAGAGTGGTCTTTATCATTTTTAGAGCGGTAGGGCTATTATATAGTTTACTATATCTGATGAGAAAGATCAGGTTGTGTGGAGAAGGAAATTTAGGCGATTTACTAAATCCACCATAATCAGGATCAAAACTACTTGCATATTGATTAAATGCACCTTGTATCATGGTCTCATCCCACTCACCACCTGGTATGCTCGTATTGATACTGATCAAATAATTTTGGATTTTGTCAATTGATTCACGTATTTCCTCTTGCTTTGTAGACCATGCATTTGCAATACTAGGGATTAATTGTATCATACCCGGTTTTTGTGCTTGACCATTTTTAGGAAAATATGTACCTGCAAAGAAAGGCTCTTTTTGGGGTGTCATAACAATAGTAAGTGGCCATCCACCTCTTCCCGTCATGGCCTGACAAACAGACATATAAAGGTGGTCAATTTCAGGCATTTCTTCACGGTCTACCTTGATATTAACAAAATTTTGATTCATTAATTCAGCTACAGTTAAATCTTCAAAAGATTCGTCATTCATGACATGACACCAGTGGCAGGTAGAATAGCCTATAGATAAGAAGATTGGTTTATTTTCTTTTTCTGCTTTTTTGAATGCTTTTTCATCCCAAGGATACCAATCTACAGGATTAGAAGCATGTTGAATGAGGTAGGGACTTTGTGAATTAGCTAAATTATTTTGGTTAGTATCTGGTTTAATCATTTAATTCTTTTGACATTTTTATAGATCTCTGATTTCTAACAATTGTTTTTCTATATCCTAGATCGGTAGATATTTTGAACATAATTAGATTTTTTGGAGAAATTTTCATTGAAATTGTTTTTGTTTCCAAGCTTCTTACTCTTATTTCTATATACTTTATAGTTCTTTTTGCCAAGCCCTTATTTCTATATTTTGGATCTATAAATAAATGAAATATATGAACATTATTATGGTCAGAATAAAAGCTGACATGACCTATTATCCATTCATTGAATTTTACAATAATTGTAAATAATTCTTTTAAATCATAATTTTCATATATTAATAACCATTTATCAAAATTAAAAGGATATGATAATTCAGGGGAAACAAAGTTTAATTCTTTTGGATTATTAAACCACTTTTTTAATACAGCTTTAATAATTCTTCTATCTTCTTTCCGTGAATATGAGATTTCTTCTAGAGTATATTCTTGGTCAAACACAGTATATATAAATAATAATTTGTATCTAAACTTATTATGAAAAAGCAAAAAGAATTTAAAAAAATAAGATTAATTAATACATTTTTAGAAGGAGAAATTATCCAGGGCTTTTATCTTTGTGTAGAAAAAAATCTCAGATATACTCGCACAAAAGATTTATTTATTGATTTAGAATTGAAAGATATAACTGGCCATATAAATGGAAAAATTTGGAATAATGTATCTGAATTGAACGACAAGTTTAACGCTGGTGATGCAGTAGCTATTTCGGGTACTGTAGAGTTATATAAAGATCAACACCATTTAATTATAAAAAAGATAAATAAAGCAACTATTCAACACTACGGTACATATGGTTTTGATCCCGCTAATATTGTTCCAACATCCAAT
>CAZPIF010000232.1:0-2991 GCA_964586565.1 uncultured bacterium | reverse complement strand
ATGAGTTTTACTGCTACAAGGTCTGATCTAAGTGCAGTGGCGCTTCGTGATTCAGTTGATTTTTATTTTGATAAGGCGATATCCTATTCAGATAGTTTAGATGCGGGACCATTTATAACTTATGCGGAATCGGTTCATAAGCCTTACCAAGAGCGCAAAGAATTTGTAGATAAGTTAAATTACGTGTTAGATATGAAGATAAAATCAAGAAGTGATTATGAGCTTCCTAACCTAATAGCAAAAAACCGAGCAGAATGGTTATTGTCAAAAACTGAAGAATATTTTTTAGAATGAAAAAAATCATAGTAATACTCCTTTTGTGTTCCACGACTCTTTTTGCACGTAAGATAGTAGTTAAAATGGGAACATTAGCTCCAGAAGGAACCGACTGGCATGGTATGCTAATTGAGATGGGACAACAATGGAAATCTGCTACAAAAGGAAAAGTGCAACTAAGAATTTATCCAGGCGGTGTTTTAGGTGATGAGCGAGATATGGTAAGAAAGATGAGAATTGGACAGATACAGGCAGCAGGAATGACTGCCGAGGGACTCACAGAAATAGTAACTGACTTTTCATGTTACTTTGTACCTCTCGTTTATCAAGATTCAGATGATGTAAATAAAGTAACAGAGGCATTATTACCTGGTCTTGAAAAACAGTTGGAGGAAAATGGCTTTAAACTTCTTTATTTGTCAGACTTAACCTATGCATATTGGTTCTCTACTTCACTTATAAAAATTCCTTCAGATCTCAAAAATAAGAAATTTTTTACTTGGGCTGGAGATTTTAAGTGGGAACAGGTATATAAAAAAGCAGGCTATAGTCCAGTGCCTCTTGCTAGCACTGATATTTTATCTGCATTGCAAACCGGTCTTATAAGTACAATTCCTCAACCACCAATTTATGCATTGGCACAACAATCATTCGGCATTGCTGACCATATGTTAGATCTTAAATGGGGTGTTTTAATGGCTGGTATTGTTGTTGATTTGAAGACGTGGAATAGAATACCAAATAAGTATCATGAAGATCTTTTATCTATTGCAAGAGCTATACAGGCTAAATATGCTGACTCTAATAGTAATGCCGATAGAAAAGCGATGGATGCTATGAAACAATACGGTCTTAAGATTCATACTCCTAGTGAGAGCGAAAAAGCGTTATGGTTTCAAGAAGTAGAACGTGTCAGTTTCTATCTGAGAGGAAAGGTTATACCTGAGACCATATTTGACACAGTGATCAAATTGACTCAGGATTGATCTTATTATGGTCAAAATATTTAATTTAGACCATTTCACAAAAAGACTTAAATGGGGTGAGGATACACTTTCTATTGTCATTTTTTTAGCTATGACAATTTTACCATTCTTTGAATCATTAAGTAGGGTATTAAATATAAACAGTGTCCCTGCTTCCCAGATTCTGGTACAGCACTGTACACTTTGGATTGGCCTTTTAGGTGCAGTTCTTGCTGCTAGACAGAACAAGTTACTGGCTCTTACTAGAGATCCATTATTTAAAAGAGAAAAAGAAGTGCATCTGGGCAGATGGTTAGCAAAGGTGACTACTTTTATTGTTTTAATTTCACTTAGCTGGGGTAGTTGGGAATTAGTTAAGGTTGAGATGCAATATCCAATTGATATTGCTCCAAATATACCTCGCTGGTTTGCACAAATTATTATGCCATTAGGCTTTGGACTTATGGCTATTCAGATTTATTTAAATAGTTATGAGAAACTACTTAATAGATTATCATTAATAGTCGTAGGTATTGTTCTTTCTCTAGGTGGTATTACCGATATGATCTTTGATATTATACCAGTCTTACCTATTGGAATCGTAATCATTGCTGTATCGCTATTTTTTGGTGCACCTATTTTTGTTGGACTAGGTGGTTTGGCAGTTTTAATGTTCTGGTCTGATTATACCCCAGTTTCTGCTATACCTGCAGAAGCCTATAGAATAGTTGTATCCCCAACTTTACCAACGATACCTTTATTTACACTAGCTGGGTACTTACTTGCTGAAAGTAGAGCATCTGAAAGATTAGTTACTGTTTTTAGAGCTTTATTTGGTTGGATACCTGGTGGTACTCCTGTAATTATAGTGCTTTTATGTGGCTTTTTTACTGCTCTTACTGGTGGGTCAGGTGTGACTATTTTGGCATTGGGTGGTTTACTTTTACCAATGCTACTTAAAGATGGTTATAGCCGAAACTTTTCATTAGGTTTAATTACTGTGTCTGGATCAATCGGTCTATTGTTTCCACCAAGCCTTCCTCTTATCATATATGGTGTTACAGCAGGAGTTTCAGTTAAGGATGTCTTCATTGCAGGCTTATTACCTGGTATATTATTGGTGATAATGATTTCATCATGGGCAATAATACAAGGAAAAAAAAATAATATAAAACTTAAGAAATTTATATTAAAAGATGCGGTCAAGATTTGCTGGGATACAAAATGGGAGTTGTTTCTACCAATGTTAATTCTTTTTGGCGTTTTTGGTGGATTAACAACACTTGTTGAGACTGCAGCAATAACTGTGTTATATATATTTATAATTGAGGTTTTTATTTTTAAGGATATTAAGCTACAGTCAATACCAAAAATCATAGTTGATTGTGCTACTTTAATTGGTGGGGTACTTATAATTCTAGGCGTAGCTATGGGCTTAACAAGTTATTTAGTTGATGCACAGGTCCCAATGATTATTCTATCATGGACAAAGGAATTTGTTGCAAATAAATACTTTTTTTTATTGCTATTGAATGTATTCCTATTAGTTGTTGGTTGTTTGATGGATATCTTTTCTGCTATTATTGTTATTGTTCCACTCATAGCTCCACTTGGGAATTATTTTGGGGTTGAGCCGGTTCACTTAGCAATTATTTTTATTGCTAATTTAGAACTTGGTTTTTTAACTCCTCCAGTAGGAATGAATCTATTTCTATCAGCATACAGATTTAATGAAGACATGCCAAAGATC
>CAZPIF010000231.1:0-3010 GCA_964586565.1 uncultured bacterium | reverse complement strand
TAGTGAGAATGCTGATCTATATCGATATCAAGAAGCCAGTGGCTATGCAACAGTAGTCAATGGCCCATCTGAGGATTATATTATTTTTAATGAAAATGATACAGAAACTATATATAACCAATCGCTTGAACTCTACGAGAGCAAATACTATTCTGTTATCGCTGAATCTCCGGTTAGGATTAGACTATCCACAGTAGAAGGAAAATTCTCACTCATTGCAATAATAAAACAAATAGGACTAGAAAATTGGACTATCAGATTCGGGGATGATATTAATATTGATCCAAATTTAGGTATTGAATGGATATCTGTTCTTGTCTCTGCAATCGGGGAAAGTGAATCCTTTTGGAATTACACACTTCAATTAACTGATGGCTACTCAGAAGATGTTACAAGTTTTGATCCTTACCCAAACCCGTCCCATGGAGACGCAGTCTTCTTCCCTTTACAATTATTGGGACCACAAACAATTTACTTGACTGTTTTTGATAACTTGGGTAGAAAATTATGGAAAAGCTCTGAAATATATAAGGAAGAGACGCTCACAACCCTCTCCTGGAGCGGCACTAATTTGAATGGTCGACAAGTTGCAAATGGAATTTACTATGTTGTTCTAAGTAGTAATAAATACAAAAAAGTGCATAAAGTCACATACCTGAAAAAAAAATGAAATTCTAAATCGATTCTCCCATTTTCCTGATTTGATGTAAAATATCAAGGTACTCTTCCAGACCTTCTTTGTACTTTATTATATATTTAAAATTCTTTTTCTTTGAAGAACTAAGTACAATATATCCTCCTGCCTCTTTAACCGCTATTTTATCTATATTTGACAAGAATTTTTCATATCTATCCATTCTTGTTTTATAGTCCTCTATTTTTTTTGACAGTCCAATAATACTTTTAGAATCAGTATAGCCATCATCATTAAAAATAGCACGATTAAGTTTTGTATTTAATCTACCAAGAATTGGATTCAATTTCTGTCTCTTAAACTTAAGATCGTATAAGGTATTGGGAAAATCTTTGTATGATTCTTCAATAATGAAAAGATATTTTTGATCTTTTTTAAATCCTTTTTTTAGCTTCTCCATTGCTTTTAAATATAGTTCTTGAGACTCCAGTATTTTTTGGCTTTTTGTCTCAATGATTTTTCTGTATGAAACAGATGTATCGACAGGTATTGATTCTAGGCTATCTTGGTATGTATTTCTTAAATCATCATAGATAAAAACAATGCTGCTCAATATACTGTCAATTGAACTAACAGATGTTTTCATTATTTCATAATTTGGTTCAATTCTATCATAAATTCTTAAATCTTTATCAAGATAATAACGCAACTGCTTTTTCATTATCCTATCAAGATCATTCATATCTCTCTTTGTTTTTAATAGCCACTGTTCAGTACCTAGAATACGAACATCTAGAGCATGCGTATCATTAAATTTCCATGGTTTGACTCTACCAGCACATTCTAAAAATAAAAACAGGGCGCCCACTGTAATGAGAACCCTGATCAAAGGACTGATGAATTTATTCAAATTTACAATTTCCCTTCCCTATCCATAGTCATTAGATCATCGAAGCCCCCAACCGTCACATTATTTATAATAATTTGTGGTACTGTTCTCCCACCTGTAATCTCATATAAATCCTCTCTACTCATGCCCTCTTTTTCAATATCAATCTCTTCATAATCCATGCCTTTTTCACTAAGTAAGCGCTTTGCTGATTTGCATGGGCCACACCAAGAGGTTGAATAAATAGTAATTTTATAATCCATTACTTTAGAAAGACTAGCTTCTTTGTATGTTTATTTTCCTTACTACTGGCCATTATAAAGTAAGTCCCCGAAGCAACATAGTAGCCATTGTTATTCATACCATCCCAGGTAAATTGGTATTGCCCACCAACCAATACACCTTGATACAATTGAACGACTTCTTTACCCATTAGATCATAAATACAAATTGAGACCTCTTCGGTTTTAGGCACTTTCAAACCAATATAGGATATAGGATTAAATGGATTTGGGTATGGACTATCTAGGCTAAAAGCCAAAGGAAATGGCTCGGTTTGGATATCTAATAAACCAACGTAGTTTGACGGAGCTTCTGTAGTAAATCTGATAGCCCTCTCATTCTCAAGTGGTGCAGCACCATTCGAATAAACATTATTAAATACATACTGTAAACCATCACCCTTATCTGGTGACTCAATTCCAACAGTTGAATAGTTTTTAGTAACATCAACATCATCTATATCTAGGTATTGAAATTCTATCACCCCATTACCTGAATACGTTGGCATTGCCTCCTGACTATATAATATCACTTCAAAAGTTTCCTCAGTAATTTCATCATACCCATTCAATGCTCTTGACCATTCAATTATAAATCGGCCATCTGATTCATCATGCCTGGTGAAAACATTTATCCAAGTATCTATTGCACCATCATCATCAGAGTCTATTGTCTCTAAATCATCCGAGAATGGAGCAAGCATTGCCTTTGGACCCATATACATTGGTATTGACATATTCCAAAAATAATCAATATCACATAATTCGAATGATGTCCACCCATTTGAGTTTATTGTTATTTGTTCATAGTTAATCCCGTAATATTTAAAATCAAAAGGAAGAGCAATATTTATATGGTCATCATCATCCAGCTGGTAGTGTGTTCCACCTTCGCCACCATAATTAGGATCTAGTTCTATCCAATCAAAAATTGGTTTCTGACTGTAGCCTTCGTCTGTATCATCGTATGCCCAATATCCATAATTATCTGGAGCCACTGGGTAGAAGTCCTCTTGAGGAGGTATGTGTAGTACTGCCTCTTGTGAGTGAAACACATTATCTGCTTTCTGAAGTTGTACAAGGAATGTAATGTCACTACCATAGGCAACATCCGTTAACTCTATATCAAAATCTGATGAAAATATGGTTGATTGAAAAGGAAGCAAATCAATTAGCTGCTCTGCAGAGCCATTTGTAGAAACCTGG
>CAZPIF010000230.1:0-3013 GCA_964586565.1 uncultured bacterium | reverse complement strand
TGCGCAAAGACGTGAGATGTATAATTGTGATATTACCTATGGGACAAATAATGAATTTGGTTTTGATTATCTTAGAGATAATATGGCACTTCATAAGGATGATAGGGTACAGCGAGGGCATGCGTTTGCTGTAGTTGACGAAGTTGACAGTGTGCTTATTGATGAAGCCAGAACCCCATTAATTATATCTGGAACCATCGATGCACCAGTTGATGAAACTTTTACAACTTTAAGACCTGGTGTCCAACAATTAGTTAAGAAACAATCTCAACTTGTTTCAGATTTAGTAGTGCAGGCAAAGAAGCTACTTGAGAATGATGATGAGGATGGTGCGGGGCTAAAACTCCTACAAGCTCAGAGAGGTATGCCGAAAAATCGAAGTGTAATGAAAATATTTCAGGAACCTGGAATGTTAAAATTAGCACAAGATATTGAATCAATTTATATCAGAGATAAGAAAATGAGTGAGATTGATGATGATTTATACTTTGCGATTGATGAGAAAAGCCACGTGATGGACATTACCGGGAAAGGCAGAAGTCTACTTTCTCCTAATGACCCTGATACATTCATAATTCCTGACTTAGGTGAGATGTTGCTTGAGATTGATGAGCGTGATGATTTAAGCACAGCGGATAAAGATGGTGAAAAAGAGAAGGCTCATCAATTACATGCTGAGAGAAGTGGGACAATCCATAATTTTAACCAACTTCTCCGAGCGTATACATTATACGAAAAAGATGTGGAGTATGTTATTCAAGATGGTAAGGTAATGATTGTTGATGAGTTTACTGGTCGTGTGCTTCCCGGCCGACGGTATTCCGATGGGCTTCACCAAGCATTAGAGGCAAAAGAAAATGTAAGTATTGAAAGGGAGACTCAAACACTGGCAACAATTACCATCCAAAATTATTTTCGTCTTTACGATAAATTATCGGGGATGACAGGAACAGCGGAAACAGAGGCTGAGGAATTAGGATCGATATACAAGTTAGATGTCACTGTTATCCCTACACACAGAAATATTACAAGAGAAGATCGGGATGACTTAGTTTATAAAACTAAAAGAGAGAAGTATAACGCAGCCATTGAAGAAATATCGGAATGTCATCAAAAAGGTCAGCCAACCCTAGTTGGAACGATATCAGTAGAAATTTCTGAACTTCTATCTAGAATGCTTAAAAGGAAAAATATCCCCCATAATGTATTGAATGCAAAACAACACAAGAGTGAAGCAGAGGTAGTTGCTCGTGCTGGACAAAAAGGTGCTGTCACAATTGCTACTAATATGGCAGGAAGAGGTACTGATATTAAACTAGGCGAAGGTATAAAAGAGTTAGGTGGTCTACACATCATTGGTACTGAAAGACATGAATCTAGAAGAATTGATCTTCAATTACGAGGCAGAAGCGGTCGTCAAGGTGATAATGGGTCTTCTAGATTTTATTTATCGCTTGAAGATGATTTAATGAGATTATTTAGTTCAGATAGAGTGGCATCAATTATGGATAGAATGGGGATTGAAGAGGGTGAAGTTATATCTGCTAAAATGGTTACCAGGGCAATCTCAAATGCACAGAAAAAAGTAGAAGTGAGAAATTTTGGTATTAGAAAACATCTTCTCGAGTATGATGATGTTATGAATCAGCAGCGTCAAGTAGTTTATGATATAAGAAACCAAGCGCTATCTGGAGAAAATATGCAGGAATCTGTATTTCACATACTTGACGATTATATAATGGATGAAATTGAACTACAATCTAGCACAGGTGAATATGAGTATTGGGATTGGGACCATCTCAAACAACGTTTCGCATCTCACATTATGGTAGATACTTCATTACAAAAAATTCAAGATGATATTGATAATGGTGAGTGTACTAGTGAAAAAATTGGAGATTGGATTTTGGAACATGCAAAATCTGTTTACAAGGCAAGGGAATCTCTTGTTCCAGAAAATGTAATTAGAGATTTTGAGCGGTTCGTGATTCTGCGAACAATAGATGAGAAATGGAAAGATCATTTATATGCAATGGACCAACTGCGTGAAGGTATTAACTTGAGAGCATACGGTCAAAAAAATCCCTTATTAGAATATAAATCTGAGGGATTTAAAATGTTCCAAGAAATGATGGTAGATATGAATTCGGTAACAGTGCAAAGACTTTTCAGAACGCGAATTCATGGAATGGATGAAAAAAATACAGATCCTAATTCAGGTGCAAAAAATATTCAAACTTCACACAAAGAAACCACAGGCATGGGTTTTCAAGGTCAAGCTAAAAATGAACAGAACAATCGTCCTCAGCAAGTACGCACACCTGTGCAGGTAGAACAAAAAATTGGGAGAAATACAAAAATATTAGTTTGTAGTCCTGAAGGGAAGGAAATACAAATAAAGTATAAAAAATTACAAAACTATATTGAAAAAGGATATACACAGGTTTGACATGAAATCTAACTCTCGTTTTGAAACACGTGCGATACACATAGGTAATGAGGCTGATAAAGAAACTGGAGCAGTTTCTCCTCCTATCCATCTAACATCCACTTTTAAGCAAACTGCAGTTGGTCAGAATAACGGATTTGATTATTCAAGAGCTGGTAACCCAACTCGAAAAAGATTGGAAGATAATATTGCGACCCTTGAGGGTGGTAAATATGGTATTTCATTTTCAAGTGGTATGGCTGCCACCACTGCACTATTTCAGACTCTAAACGCAGGTGACCATGTAATTATTGGTCACAATGTTTACGGTGGGACATACAGGATGTCAGTAAAGGTATTATCTAGGCATGGCATAGAGTTTGAATTTGTTGACGCTCGTGAAGTAAGTTCAATTGAGGCATCAATTAAATCAAATACTAAATTAATATTTATAGAAACTCCCACTAATCCTCTTTTAGAACTTTCTGATATTAATGGTGTTTCTAAAATCTGCAGCGCTAATGGTATACTATTAGCAGTAGATAATACATTTATGAGCCCTTACGGACAAAATCCTCTTATGCT
>CAZPIF010000229.1:0-3080 GCA_964586565.1 uncultured bacterium | reverse complement strand
CGCCTCAGGGAGTCCATCCGACATCATAACTAGAATATCGCCGCTATTTTTAAATTCAATTTCTTGTTCCATATGCATAGCACCAGGCAAAGAGCCAAGAGGCAATGCTCCAACTAAAATTTCTTCTAATTCACCTTTATCAGCTGAATAATAATAAGCAGGTGGCATACCAGCGGATGAAAATTTAATTGAATCTTTTCCTAGATTAGCGATATTTAAACACATCCTGTTTAATCCAATATTCATTCTTAAAAGTGTGGTATTTAGAGAATCCAAGGTCGGTACAGGATCCTCCTCAATGAGCGAGCTCATTGCAGTTTTTGTTATTGAAACAACATTACCAGAGGTCAAACCATGGCCTGTGGCATCGCCACATATTGCAACCCATCCGCCATCTTCTTTTTGCATAAAATCAAAAAAGTCTCCTCCAACCTCGGTAGCAGTTTGCTGAAAACCTACTAGCTCATAATCATCTGTTGATGGCATTTCTTTAGGGAGCATTGCCTGTTGAAATTCTCTAGCTTCTTCCATTTCAGCCTGCTGCCTTGCAATTTCAGCGTCCCTCAACTCCTCTGCTTCCTGACTTTTTTTCCTGTAATTAACGTACGTGACAACTGAAAAACCAATAAGCAGAACTATAGAACCCCAAAAAGGAATCGCAGTTTTTGGATCTAAATACCAAACTCTGCCAATATTAAATGTGACTGTAACAACATCTGATAAAAGCAATCTATTATCTATTGCCTGTAATTGAAATTCAAAGGATCCTACATCTTTAGAAACGAATGAAATTTGAGTAGAAAGCTGTGTGTCTGACCAACGAGTTTCTTCGCCACCTACTAATTTGGCCCTTGTCCTAAACCTTATTTCAGAATCTGATGGATTATATACTAATGGATTTGCAGTCATATAAAACCTGTCACCAACTATACCTGACAAAGCTATTTCTGAAATATCTGGACTTGCCATCTCAGCCGTCGGAGTTAGTATTTTATTAAAATTGACTTTAAAAGAAGAATTGGACTCTGTGAATATTGACAAACCATTTTTTCCACCTAGGATTATTCGCCCACTCTCGTCAGCGGTGATAGCTCCAATAGTATTACTATTCAAGCCATCGCTTTTTCTTAGCGTAAACCAAGTGTTTTTACTAAAACAACTTACTCCCCCTCCAAAAGTTCCTGCCCACATTCTTTTTCCATCATAGTGAAGTGAAAAAATCTCATTATGTGCGAGTCCGTCAGAATCTTTAATCATACTAAATACACCCATTTCAAGAACACCAATACCAGCAGATTCTGTACCAGCCCAAACTGAACCATCTGGTCCGTTTGTTACAATAATCACACGCTTATCATCTAAACCTTCATTAAAAAGTTCAAATCTTTTTCCATCATATGTAGCTACACCCGCATCATAACAAGCAATAACTAAGTCACCATCTTGATTCTCGGTTATATCTCTGATTTTATTGCTTGGTAACCCATCCTGCACAGCATAGGTAAAGAATCCATCGGAATCAAAACGAGTCAAACCCGATTTTTCTGATCCAGCCCAAACAACATTACTATTGCTCCTGTCAACATGTACTGACGTGACTACTTTGGATGGCAGTCCATCCTTTTTCTTGTAATTAACAAATGTTGAGTTAACATACTTTGATAGGCCATTGGCCGTAGCAAGCCATAATATACCATCCTTCCCAATGTCTAAATCCAATATAATATTGGAAGGTAACCCATCAACTTTTTTTAGGTGTTTTTTGATTCTATTTCCTGAATAAATAAATAGCCCATTCCTAGTCGCGACATAGGTATCACCATCCTTGGCAATCATGTCAAAGACCATCCCTGCAGGATCCAATCCTTTTTCTGCTCCAATATTCCTAAATGTACCTGCATCCTGTAGGTATAAACCCATCCCAAATGTTGCGTACCATATTTCATTGTTTGCAATGAAAGCGATATCTCTGATAGGTGTCTTTTTTAAACCTTTATTCTCATCACCTTCTGGCATATAGGGCTTTACTTTTCCATTTTTTAGATAATAGAGACCTTTTTTAGAGCCGATCAATACTTCACCTTTATCTGTATATTCTAACGTAAGAACATTAATATCCTTTAGTATAACTAGGTCTCCTTTGCCATCTCTCGTCCATAGGCCCTGATTAGTACCAAAAATATCTATTTTATTATCTGATAAAAATGCTTGAATTTTAACTTTGTTAGATAAAAATTTGATTTTTTCAGAAGAAAATGCTTTGCCTTTTTTCTGGATTAAACGATCTTCTGCAGCATACCAAACTTTACCAGATGATTCATGTACATCTTTAATTTTTAAATTAGGAAATCCATTCCCCATGAACGAAACTTTTTCTCCATCATACAATATGTTTTCTAAGTTAGTTGAGACAAATAGCTTTTCCCCAACCTTTTCCATAGTATAAAGATTGCTCCCTTTTATGATACTAGTTTTAGTAAAAAGACCATCTGGGCCCAGAACGTAGATTCCTTTTGTTGATGTTGCAGCATATATTTTATTATTTACACTAACCACCTTTATAATATTTGCAGCAGGCAGTCCCTTTGAAGATCCAAATTTTTGAACCCTAAGTCCTTCAATAAGTGTTACACCATTCTGAGTACCAATCCAAATTCTATCGTGACTATCTTTTTCTATATCAAAAATATAATTACTAGATATACCGTCTGTATAAAGATACTGCTTCCATATACCCTTAGAAGGGTTCGCAGTCAATACACTTGTGGAAAAAATAGTGAGTAAAATTTGCAATAACGTTTTTTTCATTTTCTTTTTAAATTTATTATAGTTAATGATCTTCAATTAAGCTTTTAAGAGCAACTTGGTCTTCTGAATAAAATTCAGCATATGCTGCTAGACCCATCATTTTTAATTTTTTCTCAAGATGCTGATCAACATTTGTAAAAATTAATTTCCCATTCTTAGCGTTTATAGAACCTATTAAACTGATTAATACAGAGACACCATAATTATTAACCTCAGTGCATTTATTAAAATTTATAATAAAATGTACAAAATTCTGCGTAAGAAGGTCTTCA
>CAZPIF010000228.1:0-3081 GCA_964586565.1 uncultured bacterium | reverse complement strand
GCATTATCAGCTAGTAGTCCAATTTATTTTATCAATAATTTGATTGAGGATGACGGAAAAATTTACAGGAAATTTACTATGGAAAGAGTTACTGGTGAGATTCATAGAATGTTTAGTAACCCCCATCTAGAAAATGTTAAGGTAGGTAGAATTAGTAGAGAAGGTAAGAATGGAAAATGGACAAGATGGTGGGAAAATGGATTTAAGAAAAGTGAAGGGTTCTATCTTGATAGCAAAAAGATTGGTTATTGGGTAGAGTGGAACAAGCAAGGTACTAAGTATTATCTAAGTTTGTATGAAAATGGGAGTATTGTTTATTTGAAAAACTGTTTAAATCAAAACTGTGACTAACTGATTAATTAATGATATATAAAAATAGAGATATATGCCAAAACTAATTAAATCACCAAGCATTATTAAGTCAGTCGGAAATAAACCAAAAATTATTCGAGAATTTGTTGGGAAAGTTAATACTAATAACAAAGATCTGAGTATAGCTTATATGTCATCGCCTAAAGGATGGGTTGAGCCTGGACAAAGGCCAGAATTTGATGAGTATACTGTTGTTATTAATGGCCAAATGATAGTAGAAACTGAGTACAAAGATCATATTGTGGTAGAATCAGGGCAGGGTATAATTGTGAAAAAAGGAGAATGGATAAGATACAGTACTCCTAATAAAGATACAGATTATTTTGCAATATGTAGTCCAGCCTTTTCAAATGAAACAGTGCACAGAGATAGTTAGATAATATAAACGTTTTTTTCCTAATGATGATAAACCGTTTTTTTTATTTACTATGATGGGTTACCTATATATTGTTTTAAGTTGTGTATTTTTTTGCATGATGACCATATTTGTTAAAAAATCTGGTGGCTCTCTAGATACTATGCAAATTGTTTTCGCTAGAGGTGTTTTTACTCTAGTATTTACCTTTTTTATTTTATGGAAAAAAAATATTTATTTTTGGGGTAGTAACAAAAAAATATTAGGCATGAGAGGCCTTATTGGAACTGTTGCACTATTTTTCGTTTATGAATCTTTGCAAAGATTTTCACTACCTGAGGCTGTTGCAATTCAATATTTACATCCGATATTTGCTGCCATCTTTGCTATGATCTTGATATATGAAAAAATAGGAAAAATGATATATGTTTCCATGTTATTAGCATTATTGGGTACTTACTATATCCTAGAATTCCCTTTCTATAATAATGTCAATATATTTAAAAAAATTGATATTCTAATTGCATTTGCTGGATCAATCCTAACCGGATTAGCTTATGTTTTAGTCAGATGGTTAGCAAAATTAGATGAGTCACCTTATGTAATTATGTTTTATTTTCCTCTTTTTACGGTACCCATCAGCTTTCTATTTGTGTATGATAAATGGATCAATCCCGAATTAGATATCTGGATCTATTTAATTCTTATTGGTATATGTGCACAAACTGCACAATATTTCTTAACACATGGATATAAACTCTTAACTGCAAGCAGAGCATCCTTGACTAGCTATACTCAAATACCTCTCTCTGTAGTGGCGGGATATTATTTTTTTGGAGATAAAATATCTTATAACTTTCTATTTGGGTCATTATTGATACTTCTAAGTATAATATTAATGATGAGGAATATAGACCAGTCCGATTATAATTTAAAATACTAGGCAAATGATTAAATCATTTATTTAAAAATAGGCTCCTAATTTCAAACGGGTTTTCATCTTTACCTGTATTTCTTATTCTATTGCTTAAGGCTTTAAATAGTCTCCGTTGCTTAATATATACATTCTTAAATTCATTTCTAGGTTTACACATCGTACTTAGATCATAATTAATAAATGGTTCACAGATTTCACTAATTTCAATACTGCTTTTATTTTCCCTCAACCATACCCATATTGAATGAATTGCTGCTCCAATAGCCGCACCTTCACCATCCACTCTAATTGTTTCACAATCAAAGATGTCTGAAATTGTCTGGCACCATGAAACGGAGTTTGATAAGCCACCTGTAAGGTGAATAATTTTTGGATTTACAGGTAGTTTTCTAAAGCCATAATGTAGGTTGTTGATATGGCCTTCTAGGATACCTCTAGCAATATTTATTTTATTTAATTCTTTAGGAGTGAATCCAAAATAAATAGCACTGGCATTTGGAATGTCAGGAGTTCTTTCTCCTTTAAACCACGGAATAATTATATTCCCTTTATTGCCCGGTGGTGATTCTAAAATCAGTTTCTCAAAATTACTATGTGATATTGAATTTGAATTTAAAAATTCGGTATACCCATTAGCCATATTTGATACGCATACTAATGGCAAATAATTTCCTGTACTATCGCAAAAACATGCGATTTCACCATCCCGATCAATATACGGTTCTTTCATAAAAGTATACGCAGTTCCGCTTGTTCCTAGGCTAATAGTTACAATACCTTCTTTTGTATTTCCAGTTCCTATTGCACCATACATATTATCTCCTGATCCAGCATCAATCATGCAGTTATTTGGGAAATTGTATTTGGCAACCAATTTTTTACTAATCAAGCCAATTGCATTCGTAGGTGAATAAACATTTGGTAGCTTTAATTTTAGATCTTCTGATATAAAATTAATTAGTTTATTTGACCATGTTTTTGTAATTGGGTCCCAGAGGGCCGTTCCCGATGCGTCACCATATTCCATGCAAGAGACTCCGCCAGTTAGATACCAATTGATATAATTATGAACAAGGAGGAAGGTTTTAGTATTATCATAAGAATTTTTCTCGTTTATTGACATATTAAGTATTTTGCTTGCCGTATATCCTGTTCTTTGTGTATTTGCAATTTCATTAATCATATTTTTTTTACCACCAATAAAATCAGTTAATATTTTACATTCTTTTTTGGTAGAAAAATCATTCCATAGCTTGCTAGTTGCTCTGGATAGGTTCCCGTATTTATCTAAGGCCACTAATCCGTGTTGTTGACCAGATACTGAAATAGCTTTGATATTATTAATTTGGACTTCTTTTGATGATGAAAGGTTTGCAAATAATAGATTTATAGCATCTATCCACATTAATGGATCAGA
>CAZPIF010000227.1:0-3098 GCA_964586565.1 uncultured bacterium | reverse complement strand
CATTTGGCATGACTGAGTGGTGAATAGATATGGGCCCAACTTCCTGGAGTATTAACAAGTACCATAAGGCAAATGGTAATTCCTCTAAAAATATCGATTGAATATATTCTTCTTGGTTCTGACATGATTTAATTTAATTGATAAAATTTTTCATTAATCTTTTTCTCCATAATTGGTGTTAATAGGTATGTATTTTATCATTAGCAATCCTGGGATTGTTGAGATTACTACCCAAAAAAAGAAATTATAATAGCCTAAATATTCTTGTAGTCCGCCACTAAACATACCTGGAAGCATCATTCCTAAAGCCATAAAACCTGTACAAATCGCATAATGTGCTGTTTTATGCTCTCCATCAGAAACCATCATCATGTAGAGTAAATAGGCAGTAAATCCAAAACCATAACCAAACTGTTCTATAGATATTAAGAATATGATTAAGATATAACTACTTGGTTGAGCTCCAGCCATATATACATATACTAGATCGGGAAGTTTCATGGCCAAAGCCATCCACAAGATCCAAGTTTTTAATCCATGCTTTGCAGCGAAAAACCCACCTAGAATTCCGCCTAGCGTGAGCATAATGGTTCCGACTGTACCGTACGCGAATCCATACTGAGTTGTGGTTAAAGAGAGTCCACCAGCATCAATTGAGTCAACCATGAATAGTGGAGCAATCTTAACAAGTTGTGCTTCTCCAAATCTATAAAAAAGTATAAAAGCAACAACTAATCCAATTTTAGGTTTATTGAAAAAAGATATTAAGACCTGGATAAAGTTATATATAACTAATGTTATTTTTTGTTTTGAAAAGTCTTTATCAGATGAAGGTAAGGGTAAAATCCACCAATGATATATCGAAAACATTATAAACATTGCGCATAATATTCCAAATGTTATAGACCATGCAGTGGTTATATCGCCAGTCCATATTTCCATTTTACCAGCTAAAATGATTAGTAAGCCTTGTCCAAAAAGGATGGCAAATCTATAAAAAGTATTTCTAATGCCAATCATCCACGCCTGTTCATGAGTTGATAGAGCAAGCATATAAAATCCATCTGCGGCAATATCGTGTGTTGCCGAACTAAAGGCTATTAGCCAGAAAAATGCTAGACTATATTTCAACGGTTCTGAAGAGGGTATTGTAAAAGCTATTCCTGCCAGTCCTACCCCGATCAAAAGTTGCATAATTACAATCCAAAATCGTTTTGTACGGAGTATATCAACTATTGGGCTCCATATTGGTTTGATTACCCATGGTAGATACAACCAGCTAGTATAAAGTGCAATTTCTTTATTTGATAAACCTAATTTCTTATACATAATGGTTGAAACAAGCATTACGAAAGCGTATGGTAATCCTTCAGCAAAATAAAGTGAAGGTACCCAGGCCCAAGGGGTTTTATAGTTTTTTTTCAACATAGCTAATAAATTTTGATTATTTCAGAATTAGAATAATAGTGCATTAATATTTCTTTAGTCGATTTTTTTGCAAGTGCCATTCCTAATCCACCAATCTGACATAAACCAACACCATGCCCCCAACCAGCGCCGATTAATTTAAAATATGAAGGTAAACGATTCTTGTTTTTATCTATTTTGATAGTAAATGCAGAACTAAAAAGAAAATCGGGGTGTAGCACACGTCGTATTTCATATTCATTGTTTATATTTATAGTAATCATTTTGCTATTAATTATACCTCTGATTTCGAGTTCTAGTATCCTTCCAGATACACCTCTATTAATAGGTTTAAGAGAAAGTATGGATTCGAAACTATAATCCAACTTTTTTGATATTAGATTAGTTAATTCTTTTTGTTTGAATTTGTAATTCCATCTAAAATAAGATTTATGTTCATCGACATTACCTAGATAGTTTTTAAGAATTTTTTCATTTACATAATTTGGACTACAATAATAGTTTTGGTCTTTTTTAATCCATGAATCAAATACTGATTCAGAATTAAATTCAGGAAATTCAGATTCTGTTCCATCGACTATACCTTGGAGATAATCTTTTGGCTGATCTTTCCATACATTTTCATTATTTTCTGATATACCACCACAAGATTTAGAATACCTGGAGTCACATATTCTGTTTTCATGCATTAATACTAAACCAGCAGTATTTTCTGTTGCATGAACTGCAGATTTTGTAATATTCTCGACGCCTTGATACCTTTGGCAACAGTCATCATTACATGCATCAATCCCTAACTCTACATGTTTTTGCTCTGATGCAGCGAGGAGCCATGAACGTGCGGCTATAGTTTGAGTTTCTAGTAGTGCAGGAGGGCAATTACCACTCATTTCTGATGTTGCTACACACATAAGATACTTTTCTAAAGGAATATGATTAACGACAAAAAGGTGACCATTCAAAATTTTTATCTCAATATCACCTAAAACACTTATAGGAATTTGTTTTTCCCAATGGAATCCTCGACCTGCAATTACTGGAAAAATAGTAGTTTTTGAATTATTGGGTTTATTAGATATTTTAAATATAGAAATTATTTTTTTATTGGATAAAAGGTTACCATTCTTTGATTCCAATTTGAAATTTTTATCAGTATGGGAATCAAAAATTTGAACGAAATTTTGTTTATCTTGAGGGAGTATTATTCCAATTGATACTAGAGGCTCTTCATTCGGTGTTGTTCCTTTTATAAGCATGCTTTTTTCCAGGCAGCTCCTAGTGCTGCTGTTCTTCTGTCATATGACAATTCTATTGGAAAATCTGTTCTTCTTTGAAAAATATTTATTATAGATGAATCACTATTTTTAAAAAATTGACCTAGCCTTTGACCTATAACAATTTTTTCAATATTTTCATTTTTCAATTGAAAATATTGATTTCGATTTTTAATTAACATAGAAAAAGCATTTGATGCATCCTCTAGAATTGAATTTAATTTATGTCCATCTATTAGTTCAGATAGTGTTTCTATATTTGAACTATATTTTTGGTTATATCTTTTTAATATTCCAGAAGGTGATAAAAAAGATTCGACACTCTCATTATTTGAAGTCATAAGTTGCCAGGCAGATTTTAAGATTTTTGAATTTTTGAAATTAATTAATCTATTA
>CAZPIF010000226.1:0-3133 GCA_964586565.1 uncultured bacterium | reverse complement strand
TAAATAAAATAATAAACAATCATCCATCATCAGAATTTGTTGCGAAAGCAAGATTTGCACTTATTTATGTTTATGATGTTAAAGGCGACACAATATCTACTATGAAAGCCAAAGAAAATCTTATGAATTTTCATCCCTTTTCTGAGTATTCTTATTATTTAAATGATAGTATAAAAATGAAACCAAGTATACAAAAAACTCTCATGTTTGAAGCAGAGTCTCAAGCAAATATTAATCGTAAAAATGCAATTCAGTTATATAAAAATGCAATTAATGCAGATAGTGTAGGTATACATGCTGCTTCAGCGGCATTTTCAGTAGGATATTTTTATGATCAAGAAGCGATTTTAGACAGTGCTATAAAATATTATAGCTGGGTTAATATTTATCATCCCAATTCCGAACATGCTAAAAAAGCAAAAAATAGAATAAATGTATTAAACGATGTCATTGAAATTATTCAGCCAGATACATCAGAAAAAAATATCACGGTGGAAAATTGAGGGCTAAGATTTTTTCTTATTTATATCGTTTTACTCGATACGTAATCACCAACATACTTTATTTTTTTCAAAAATTGTTTTTCTTACCAAGTAATTTAGAACCAGCGGTACGTTTTGGAGATAGAATGTTAGGTTCATTTTATTTTTTTAAAAAAATTATTTTTGATTTCCCTTTACCTAAAAATTCAAATGTACATATTTTTGATTTAGAATTTCCATCTCCTATCATAGGTTCATCCTTTAAATCAGATAAAAAAATTTTAGAAATGTGGCTTAGAATGGGAATTGGTGGAATTATATTCAAAACCATAATGAATAAAAAACGATTTGGTAATTCAGAACCTAGATTGCAGGATATAATAATAAATAATAAAAAAGGATTGTTTAATTCTCTCGGATTACCTGGTCCGGGTTTAGATGAGTTTATTTACAATCTTAATAATAGTGAGTTATGGTCCTTTAATAGACCTATTGGTATAAGTATAGGTGGTGAATCTGAGAATGAATATTTAAATAATATAAAAACTATTAATACCTCTTTAGATAATAAGTTTAAATCATATTTTTTTGAATTGAATATTAGTTGTCCAAATACTGAAACTGGTCAAGTTATATGTGAAAACCCAGAACAACTTGATTCGTTATTAAAACAAATAAGAATGTTTATATCAAAACCAATTTCTGTAAAAATATCTCCAGATGTGGATGATAATATTCTCGCAGATATTGGTAAATTATGCTCCGAATATGATTCCATAATTATTAATGCTGGTAATACTCATTATAAATCAAGAGAAGAACTAGGTTTTAATAAAAAAACATTTTCAATGCAAGGTGGAGGCGTATCAGGTCCAAGTATTTTTTATCGTACATTGTCAATGGTTGAAATTTTTTCAAAATTTAATTCACCTATTATGGCAACCGGTGGCATATCTAACATAGAACATATAAATACATTAAAAAATGCAGGTGCATCACTTTTTGGTATGGCTACTAATCTTGTTTTGGATCCATATTGTATACCAATTTTAAATAAAAAGATTTAGATATGTTTACGATCGTACTAATTGAGCCACAAATTCCACCAAATACTGGTTCGACCGGTCGACTTTGTGGAGCGGTGAATGCAAAACTCCATGTTGTCGGAAAGTTAGGTTTTGAGCTTTCTGATAAAACATTGAAGCGAGCTGGTCTTGATTATTGGGATCATATTAATTGGGAATATTTTCCTAGCACTGAAGAATATTTGTCTAAAATGGAATTATCAAATAATTTTCATTTGTTAACTACGAAATCCCCGTATTCTTATACTGATAGGGAATTTATTAAAGGGGACTATTTGGTCTTTGGTAGTGAAACAAGCGGTATTGATGAAGACTACTTAAAATTACATTGGGAAAAAACTTGTACAATTCCAATGGCAAATCCAAAAATAAGAAGTATAAACTTAGCTACCAGTGTAGGCATAGTTCTTTACGAAGCTTTGAGGCAAAATGGAATTTAGACATACTAAATACATTTTAATTGTTTTCTTAATAATTGGGATTTTTTTCAATTGTTCCTCATCTCCTCGTTATAAATCAGAAAATTTTAATACTAAAAGTAATGTCAAGAAAAAGGCAAATAAAACTAGAGGGTCTAGTAAATCAAATAAAAAACATAGAAAAGTTTTGAAAGGAGTAAGTTCCTACTATGCAGAAGATTTTCATGGAAAATTAACAGCAAATGGTGAAGTTTATGATATGTATGGACTGACCGCAGCACATAAAACTCTCCCACTAAATACTATTTGCAGAGTCACAAATCTTACAAATCAAAAATCATTAATTTTGCGAATTAACGATAGAGGGCCTTATATAAAAGGAAGAATCTTAGATTGCTCATATGGTGCAGCACAAAAATTAGATTTTGTTAATCAAGGAACTACCAAAGTGAAAATTGAAGTAATTGAATGGGGTGATGGAAAATATATGAAACATAGAACACCGAATTAATGAAAAGATTTCATTTAATTGTTAATCCTGAAGGAGGGAAAAAGAAGGGTCTGTATATACTAGAAAAGATTTTACCAATCTTTGAGAAAAATAAAACTAATCTTAATATTTTAGAAACTCATTATGTTGGTCACGCAGAAGAATACGCCAATACTGTTAATTTTGATGGTTACGATGGGCTTTGTGCAATAGGTGGTGATGGAACAATGTTTGAATTGGTTAATGGTATGTTAAGTAGAGTAGATAGTTCTAGAATACCGATTGGATTAATTACTGGAGGCACTGGTAATGCATTTATGCATGATCTTGACTGCTTAGATCCAATACAAGCAGTAAAACGAATTTTAAAGGGCAATCTTCGTCCTATAGATATTGCTGAGGTTATTACCAAAGAGAAAAAATATTATTCTTTTAATATAATAGCGTGGGGTCTGGCTAATGATGCTGCAACTATGGCTGAAAAATTAAGAATGCTTGGTAACGTAAGATATGACATTGCATCAATAATTGAAGTATTACGCGGTAGAAAAAGAATAGCGAAATTATCATTCGAAGATGTATCTATTGAAGATGATTTTGTTTTTATACTTGGTTGCAATACTATTCATACAGGGAAAGGCATGAAAATGGCACCAC
>CAZPIF010000225.1:0-3158 GCA_964586565.1 uncultured bacterium | reverse complement strand
GAAAGAATAATAGTATTGCTCTAAGCTAGTATTAAAATTATCACTATTTAAAACACACTCAGGAATATTTTCACATAACATATTTCCTCCACTTGCAAAATAGGGGTATCCCTGCGGTCCATCATCATTCCAATTTAAATTTAAATCACAGAAATTTTCTGGAAGCTCCATTATTTGGTTATTAAATATCCATAAATATGTTAATATATTTAAATTAAGTATTGAACTCGGTATGACATTAATTTGATTATATCCTAGATCTAACATATATAAGCTTTCCAAACCATTTAAATTTTCAGGGAGAGAGGTTAATTGATTATTTGATATATATAAACTAACAAGTTTTGTTAAATTTGTAAAACTATCAGGTAGAGTTTGAATTTGATTCCATTCTAAATAAAGCGACCGCAAATCATCTAATTGCCCAAAACTTTCTGGTATTGTATGAATTATTTCATCAACTCCACTAAAATAATATCCAGCAACTAAAAATCGTAATCGACCTTGATTCCAGGTTTGTGTTCCAAGTCTAAATGGGTTAGAAGTATTTTCAAATTCATTAACTGTAATAATATCTTGTAGTGCCTCTAAGTCAGATTCTGCAAAACATGGATTATATTCCTGATCTTGTATCGTCACATTTATATAATCTGTTTCTAGACTATCTGCAACCTCTGGGTGGTAAGCAAACCCATCATCACATACTCTAGCTCCTTGATCAATCCAATCAGCAACAATATTAACATCTTCATTTGAAACATCTGTTAGAATATCAGGAGGCATCCAGCCGCTTTGGATGCTCTGCCATAAAAGACTAGTTTGATGACTTCCAATATCTACAATACCACTATTTATAACTTCTTCATAACTTGTAAGTCTTAATCCAGCTGAGGGGTATTGCCCAATATGACATGCTGAACATTCATATTGATTAAAAATAGGTTGTATATCTTTATAGTAAGAAATTGAAAAAATAAAATTTACAATTAATAATAGAGTGATATTTTTTTTATTCATAATTTAACTGTTTATTTAATTAGCATTATTTTTTGAGTTAGAAAACTATCTTTATTTTTAGCTTTAATAATATACAAGCCTGTAGGATAATTTACAGCATTCCAATTAAATGAATGAGTACCTTTATTTAAAGTCCCATTAAAAATGTTATCAATTTGATTTCCTTTTACATTATAGATATCAATATTTATATAATCTGCACTTATCATATTAATATTAAAATTAATTTCAGGATTAAATGGATTTGGATAAGCTTCTGAAATTTCAAATAGAGTTGGATTTATATTATTATTATCTAATATATCTTCTCCAATGAATGAGAGTATATTACCTTGCTTAGCATTGAGTGTTAATGAACCATTCTGTGATTCAATATTAAATTCATTTGAATTGATTAAAAATGAAATATTTTTTTCATGATTTGGAAAGTGTTCCGGAGTTATAATGAAATCTACATTATAACCTTCATTAATTGTTTCTACATTCAATTGATAATTAAATATTTGCTGATAGTCCCCATTATTTTTAATTAAGATATTCAATGAATCATTTGATTCAAGCGTCATTTCTGTTAGTGAATTTTCAAATTGAGGAAGTATAACGCTATAGGCAATAGGGAACAGACCAGGTATTTTCATAGCTCTATAGACCAGTCCATCAGGTAGGGATAAATTATAATTAGCTTGCCAAACGGAGCTTCCATTTAGGTCAACCTCTAAACTTGTGCCACCCCCTCCAATTGTTGTTGAAAGATAATTTCCATTATTTAATTTTTGAGTATTACCTGATAGATAACCATATAGGTTTTCAGGTAAAACATATTCCCAACCCAATTGAGCTTCACATCCATCTTCAGTCTCATTAATTTCAATTTCAATTGATCTTGAAGTTTTTATATCTTGATTTAAAAATTCACGACTTAGATTTCCATTATCAAAAATTAAAATATTTCCATTATCTAGTTTTTGAATACTATGCTGAAAACTAAATCCAATATCTTGCCCACAATCAATATCTCCAGAGCCTAATTCATGACCTAAATTCCAAATAATTTCTCCACTTGGATATGCAATTTTAGTAATTCTATTTAGATGTCTTGATGATAAATAAATAGCACTATCATCTTCATCAAACCATATTGCATTAGCATGCGTCCAATCAAATCGACCCGTATTATAGGCTTCAAACCATATACCTCCTAGACTGTCATAATCTTCCATATTAAAGTGATCAAATGTATTCCAACTCCACACTTCCTCTTTTGAATCCGCATCCCATTCAATAATTTTATCACCCATCCAATTAAATTCAATTGTTTGACCATCTGCATTATAACCTAAAGCTTGAAAAAGTGGAGTCCATGGTCCCAAAGGTATAACTCCTTGATTATTTGAAGTGCCTAATCCAATATAATTTCCATTAGGAAGTTGAAAAATATCATGATGAATAAAATTAGTTCCAGGTTCCTGCCATTCTATTCCATTTTCAAATGAAAATTTAACACCTGGATAATTATTTTCAGCATTATTACCAATAAATTCAGAGCCAAAAAATCGTCCATATCTATCCGTATTATAAAATATTAAATCTTGATTTCCTGAATTCCAAATTTCATTTCCATTTTGATCAATTACTGCTGAATAGTAATCAAAAAACGAACCAAATATTGTTAATCCTTCTTGTTGCAAATTTTCATTATATATATTAGCTGTAGCATTAGCAATTGGAGAGCCTATATTTAATTCGTGAACTTGACTAATTAATTGATTATTATCATCATACGCAGTAATTTTCCACCAATATTGCGTATCCCAATTCAGCACATCTTTTGAAATATATATAAGTGATTCATCAATATATTGCTCACAAATTATACATCCTTGAAATTCAATATTTTCTGAAACAGTTAAAACATAAAATGCATTATTGGGTTGTTGCTCCCATTCAAATAAAACATGCGTTTGATTTAAAGTAGTGCCATCTATGGGTTTTATTAGGTCCCAACTAAAAATAAAACTTAAGACTAGTAATCCTAATATTATTTTTTTCACACTAATTTTCTAAAATTAAATTAAGCAATTGAATAATATCCAATATTGTAACTTCACCATCTCCATTTAAATCAGCAGTTGATAAATCAG
>CAZPIF010000224.1:0-3158 GCA_964586565.1 uncultured bacterium | reverse complement strand
AACGCACGACCAATGGCTTAAAAGGCCACTGCTCTACCAACTGAGCTACCGGATCTAAATAATGTATTTTATATAAAATACAACTGGAAAATTTATTATCTAAAATACCATAAAAAAATTACCTTTTATTTTATAAAATTCAGGTAATAATTATCAAATGCTGCCAATAAGCTTTCTTGTGTAGAATAAGGAGCTGGTGAATACTTTTTTGAATTAATTCCGAGCTGAGATAATTCAGATATATACCAATCTTGTTTGTTTGTCATATCCCAAAAATTCACTGCATCTTTAAGATTATATTTATTTTTTTTGATGATATCTTTTGAAAAAAGCCAACTACATTCAACGATGCACTTATTTGGACCTTTAGGCCATATTATATGATACATAACATATTCTGGATGTAAACTAAGGAGCATATTTGGGAATAATGAATAATAATAAACCCTTTTCTTTTCTTTATTGTTTAAATTGGGAAGAGGAGGGCAGCAAAATTTACCACTTCCAGTTATACTATCTTTTTTATCATTAAAATCCATGTATCCACCAAGGAACGGTCCCTCGTACATATCATTTTTCCCACCCATGTAGTGATGAATCTCAGCTAATTCGGGATGCAATGTGGGGCAATGGTAACATTCACAGTAATTTTGTATTACTAATTTCCAATTTCCATTTATCTCATATGATTTTGTTTCAAAGATATCAAGATTTGATATATCCCATTGATGGAATCTATTTATTAGGGGCTCAAAGACAGCATTAAAATCTTTTGGAGAATCTGAGAGATTAATAAAAACAAATCCTTCCCATTCATCTATATTAACAGAATGCAATGGAAAATCTTTTTTATTGAAATTTGTTACTTTATTCATATGAGGCGCACCCACAAGAGAACCGTCAAGAGAATAGGACCATCCATGGTAGCCACATTGTATCGTTTTAGAAAATATCCCTTGTTTTTTATCGCATATTCTAGTCCCACGATGTCTGCATAAATTATAGTGAGCTATTAAGCGTAGGTTAATATCTCTTAATAGAATTATACTTTCATTTCCTATATCAACGGTTTTATACTGCCCGGGGTTTTTTATTTCACTAGACCGACCAATACATATCCATTGATTTTGAAATATTTTATCAAATTCTTTTTTCAAAATATCGTGGCTTGTATAATACGATCTTTCAAGAGTATGAGCTCCAGTAATTAAGGTTTCAGCAGTTTTTTTAAAATTCAACTTTCTAAGACCTTTTTTACTGCATTATAACCATTCATACCATGAAGTCCTCCTCCTGGATGTGTTCCTGGTCCACAAAGATAAAGATTTTTAAATGGGGTACTATATTGTGAACTTGAAGCAGTGGGGCGCATAAACAATATTTGATCAAGGGTCATTTCACCATGATTAAGATTTCCTTCGGTCATGCCAAATTCATTTTCAAAATCTTTTGGAGAATGAACAACAGTTTTTTCAATTAATTTTGAAAAATGGGGAATTTTTTTCTCCAAAACTTGAATTGTGTTTTGACGTAGTTTTTCTTTGGATTCTAAATCCCATTCACAATCTCTCAAATGATATGGAGCATATTGTACTGATGCTGATAGGACATGCTTTCCGTCGGGTGATAATTCAGGATTTAAAACAGTGGGAATGGCAAATTCTATATAAGGTTCATTTGATATAAATCCATATTTTGCCGCATCAGAGGCTTTTTCTATATATTCCATTGAGGGACAAATAGAAAACATGGTATCCATATAATCACTATTTATTCCTTCAATATCAGGAAGTTCATTAATTGCGAAATGAATACGCGCAGTGCTGCCTCTATATTTGATGTTTTTTATCTGGGTGTAAAAACTAGGGTCTAGGTTCTGAGGACCAACTAGATTAATGAATGTGTTATTTGGGTCTAAACCTGATATTACTTTATCCGAGCTAATGATATCTCCACTATCGATAGACACACTTTCATAAATATTTTTCTTAACATTGATCGATGTTACTTTGGTATTAGTCCTTAATTCAACATTATAGGAATCAAGTAATTTTTTTAATGTTTTTGCAATATAAAACGTCCCTCCCTTTATAACACTAGCGTTATGAATTATACCATTACTAAAAAGGTGTTGGTGTAAAAAATTGTAGCCGGTAGCCGAAGCATATGGGCCATAGGACAGACCATTAGTCCCAGCTGTTGATATTGCGCTACGAAGTAGTTTATTTCCAAACCATTCGTCCATTAACTCTGGCATCATCATTGGGGCAGTTCTTGCAAGGTTTACAAGACCCTGAGTACCTTGTTTTAAAATTGGTTTCAAAAGACTTCTCATTGACAATGCATCCATCAATCCAATATTGGGTAATTCGGGAGGAGTCAATTGATAAAGTTGTTCCAAAAATTTAGAAAGATCATCCACATGTTTTGTGAATTCTATCCATTTATATGCATCTTCAGGCGAATATTTGGAAATTGATTCAGAGGTTATAATTGGATCTTTATGAAAGACAATGTAGTCATTTTTATTTAAACCAAGAGCAATTCTTTTAATAGCAATATCAATTATATCAAGACCCTTTGATTCAATTTCAAGTTCTCTTAATACTCTAGGATCAAACCATTTTATCGTATCATGAATGATATTACAATGAAATCCTGGTGCAAACTCAACTGTAGAAGCTAACCCACCAATTTCTTTTCTTGCCTCAAGGACTAGAACCTTTTTACCTTTTTTCCCAAGTATCGCAGCCGCAATTAAACTGTTAACCCCGCTCCCAATTATGATGATATCATGTCTTTCCATCATTAATAAATCCCTAAGATTTTTTTAGCTGCCATTTCACCAGGGGATCCCGTAATTCCTCCTCCGGGATGAGTTCCTGAACCACATTGGTAATAATTTTTTATGGGAGTGCTATAATCTGCCCATTTTACTGCTGGACGTAATGAAAATAGTTGTTGAATAGTTAATTCTCCATGAAAAATATTTCCTTCTGTGAGTCCAAAGGTGTTTTCAAGGTCAGCAGGTGTAAGCACCTGCCTGTGTAAGATGATATCCTTTATATTTGGAGCATATCTTGCAAGAGCATCTACTACGGCATCACCAAAGGCTTCTCTTTTATGATCATTCCATCCTCCTTTAAGATCATAGGGTG
>CAZPIF010000223.1:0-3168 GCA_964586565.1 uncultured bacterium | reverse complement strand
AATTGCTAGAACGCCTGAGGAATATGGATTTAAAATTCCAAAAAATGTTGAACCATACCAATATGAAATAATAAGTCTGGAGAAAAGTGCCGATATCGCCGTTCTTGCAAGAGTAGCAGGTATCAAGCCTAATCTATTAAGAAAATATAATCCTGAACTTAGGCAATCGGCTACTCCTACTGAGCCAGGTTACCAGCTAAAAATACCATACGGTATAAAAAACAGGTTTACAGAAGCATGGAATGCTATACCTGAAGAGGAAAGGTTCGCACCACAATTTGTTGTACATAGAGTCAGATATGGTGAGAGTCTTTGGACTATCTCAAAAAAATATAATGTTTCAATACATGATCTGGCAGCAGTAAATAAAATTCGTAACAGAAATAAGGTTCGTGTGGGTCAAAAATTAAATGTCCCTCTAAAAGGTGGTAAAGTTTGGGGAAATAGTGATAATGGTGGTCCTCCAGGCTTTTCTAAGCGTACTTATAGAGTAAAACGAGGTGATACACTTGGTCAGATAGCTGAAAAGTTTGGTACGAGGGCAAGTAAAATAAGAAGATGGAACAATTTGAAGTATGGTTCACATTTGATTCATCCCGGACAAAAGTTAGTTATTTGGGTAAAGTAGGTTGACTAGATTATCCAATTTTAATTAGGCTTATCTATTAGGAGGTAAACAATGACCAAACAAGAGATAGTAGATATCGTTTCAGATGCAACAGGGCTTACAAAAGTAGAGACAGAGACTGTAATGAATGGAATTATGGGTACTATAATTGACTCTTTATCCAATAATGAGAGAGTTGAACTTCGTGGATTTGGTACTTTTGGAATTAAACACCGTATGCCTAAGAAAGCACGTAACCCAGGAACTGGCGAGCCAGTTTATTTACCAGAAAGGTTTGTTCCAACATTTAAACCTAGTAAACTCATGCGTGCTAGTGTTAATGATTTAATAAATAAATAAATGGAAAATAAATGCCAAGTGGTAAAAAAAGAAAAAAGAAAAAGATGAATACACACAAACGTAAGAAACGTTTGCGTGCTAATCGACATAAGAAAAAAGATAGATAACTTATAAAGAGGGTCACAAGCACCTATTTTAATCTTTTATAAAAGGCAATTTGATTAATGTCAAAATATCAATATTGTTATACGGTTTCAGAGTTAAATACTAAAATAAGAAAAACTTTGAATCAGGATTTTTCTAAAGTTTGGGTTACGGGTGAAGTATCTAACTTTCATCATCATCCAAACTCTGGTCACATGTATTTTACTGTAAAAGATAACTCATGTGAGATAAGTTGTACGATGTTCCGAATGCAAAACAGGCATCTGAATTTCAATATATCGTCTGGGATGGAAGTTCGCTTAGAGGGAACTGTTACTCTGTATGACAGGAGGGGCCAGTTACAATTAAATATTACAAATATAGAGCCTGCTGGTGTTGGTGAACTATATAAAGCATTTGAGGAATTAAAGAAGCTTTTATCTGAAGAGCAATTATTTGAGCAGAAATATAAAAAAACCATTCCAAAATTTCCTAGTACCATAGGTATTATTACCTCAGAGTCAAGCGCAGCATATCAGGATATTCTAAATGTGTTAAACCGAAGAGCTCCCTACGTTAAAATAATACTTTATGATGTAAAAGTACAAGGAGATGGAGCATCTGAGGAAATAGTTAAGGGGATCAAATCATTCAATGATAAAACTGACATTGATACAATTATAATTGCAAGAGGAGGAGGATCTATTGAAGATCTTTGGCCATTTAATAATGAAAATGTTGGTCGCACAATTTTTGATTCTTCAATTCCAATAATATCTGCAGTTGGACATGAGACTGATTTTACAATTGCTGATTTTGTTGCTGATGTCAGAGCACCGACTCCTTCTGCCGGTGCAGAAATTTCCGTGCCTCTTGTCAGTGATTTAATGGATAGGTTGTCTAGCTATAAAAACGGAATGAGGCTAGTCATGCATAATATTATTGAACAAGGATATATAAATATTTTTCAAATTGAAAAAAGAGTTAATTACCTAAAGCCATCAAGACAAATAAAGATTCAAAATGAAAAACTAAAACATCTGCATTCTAGATTTTTACATCTATTTATTGCAAAGCAAGAAAAGTTGTATGAAAAAATTGATCATTATTCAAAGGATTTATTTATCTTAAGTCCTAACCACATTCTTGATCGAGGCTATTCAATACCATTCGATGATTCTGGAAAAATCATTAAATTTTCACGCCAAATTAATGTTGGTGATTCATTTAAGTTGAAAATGGCTAAGGGAAGCCTAATTGCAAAAAAAACATCAGATATTTTAGAATAATTATTAACATTATATAACCAATGAAAAAGAAAAAAGAAAATAAGTCTTTTGAACAGTCATTAGATAGATTAGAAAAATTAGTTAGCAAGATGGAGTCTGGAGATATTGCATTGGAAAAAAGCATGGAGCTTTTTGAAGAAGGTATGAACCTGATAAATGATTGCCAATCCCAACTCAATAAAGCAGACCAGCGAATTCAGAAATTTATCGATCAAAACGGAGCCATTGATAATGAAAATAAAAGTAAATGAAAACGCCTAAAACTTTTGGTATCTGGGGTAATACAGAGAAAAAATCTTTCTGGAACATACTACCTGAAATCATTGATTGGGCAAAAAGTATTGGATTAAAATCACATGTAACTACCAGAATTCTTAATCACAAATTTAGTCCATCAAATATCGCCCCTATTGAATCAAAAAGTGATTTAGGGAATTTAGATTTCATGCTGGTTTTAGGAGGAGATGGTACATTTTTATCCTTAGCAAGAGCAATAAAACATTATAGCACACCAATACTTGGTATTCATTTAGGTGATTTGGGTTTTCTTGCAAAAGTTACTTTATCAGATCTTTTTGTTAGATTAAATCAAGTTGCAAAAGGTGATTATATTAAAGAACAAAGAATTCTTGTTGAAGCAAATATTAAAAATAATGGAATAGATATTAATAGATTTGCATTAAATGATTTTGTTATATGTAACGGACAATCACACAGAATGCTTAATGCTTCTATAAGTGTTGATGGCCATAGAGTAAGTGAATACAGGTCTGATGGTCTTATTATATCAACTCCGACTGGTTCAACTGCTTATTCATTATCGGCAGG
>CAZPIF010000222.1:0-3171 GCA_964586565.1 uncultured bacterium | reverse complement strand
GAATCGTTATTATGAATAACCGTTTCCTTAACCAACTACTGCAACAATTTTTTTATTTCGACCTTTCCTACTAAAACGTACTACCCCGTTTGCAGTAGCAAAGAGTGAATCATCATTTGCACGTTTAACATTGATTCCTGGGTGGAATTTTGTTCCACGCTGTTTTAAAATGATTGTTCCAGCGTTTATTGTTTGTCCATCAGCCACTTTTAAACCAAGATAGCTGGGATTAGAATCACGACCATTTCGTGAACTTCCTTGTCCTTTCTTATGTGCCATATTTTATTCCTCTTCTTGGAGTGATGCCTGAACTTCAGGTTTTTTCTTTTGGTTACTATTTTTTATTTTAGATACATTGATCTCATTAAACTCAATCTCTGTATACCACTGGCGATGACCGTTTTTCCTTTGATATCCTTTGCGTCTTTTCTTCTTATACACAAGAATCTTTTTACTCCGTTTGTGCTCTAATATTGTTGCAGTGACAGAAGCGTTAGATAAAATTGGTTCACCTAGATGGGTATTTGTAGAATCTTTTAAGAGTAACACGTTATCGAATGTAATTGTATCTCCGGCATCACCCTTTTGTTTTGGAACACGAGTTTTTTGTCCCTTGGATACTTTAAATTGTTTACCTGATATATTTATTATTGCATACATATTTATTCCACTAAAAAGCCGGCGAACTTACAAGATAACTCAATCCTTTTCAAGACTCATTTCTTTAGTGACATCATAACCATCTTTTGTTCGAATAAAACGAAAGTCTTCTTGTCCTAGTTCTGTATTGATTGAAATCTTAAGGTGTACAAAATTTTGCCACATAAGACTACGTAAAACATGTTTTTTTTCTCCTTGAAGATAACTAGCATTTTCAGGGTGTAATTGTAGTTCAAGTCTTAATGATTTATTTTTACTCTTATAACGCCTTAACCAGTGATCTATCCTTGTTATTAATGTTTCTTGGGATATTATTCGTCCCGAACCATGACAGGTTGGGCAGTTTTCACTCATAGAATCAAGTAGACTTACTCTGATCCTTTGACGTGTCATTTCTAATAAACCAAACTCTGTGATTGGAGCAACAGCAACTTTTGCCCTATCTCTTCTTAATTCTTTTCTTAACTCATGATATACTTTTTTACGATTTTCTTCAAATTTCATATCAATAAAATCTATGACTATCAACCCAGAAAGGTCTCGGAGTCTAAGTTGTCTAGCGACTTCTCTTGCCGCCTCAAGATTAATTTTAAGTGAGTTTTCTTCATGCATTTTTTTACCAACAAATTTCCCACTATTTACATCAACAACTACCATTGCTTCAGTTTTTTCAATAATGAGATATGCACCACTCTTTAGCCATGCTTTGGGTCTCATTAGCTTTTCTATTTCTGATTCAATACCAAAACTTTCAAACAAAGGTGATTTAAGTTTGTAGAGTTCTAAACGATCGAGTAAGCTTGGGGAGATATCTTCCAAATATTTTTGTGTTTTTTTAAAAAGTCTCTTGGAATCAATTATAATTTTGCTAACATCTGGGGTAAGTAAATCTCGAACAACGCTAGAGGCCGTTTCCAAATCTTCGTATACAATAATGGGTGCAGTACCATTATTAGCTCGCTTTTCAATTTTTTCCCAATTATCTATTAATTGCTTGTGATCATTCTCAATGTGTTCTTCAGATTTTCCTTCAGCCACTGTTCTAATTATTACTCCAATATCTTTGGTCCTAAGTCGCTGTGCTATTTTTTTCAATCTACGTCTTTCGAATTTATCCCAAATCTTTTTTGAAATACCAATATAGTTAGCATTAGGAACAAGGACCAAGAGACGACCAGGTAATGCAACTTCTGTAGTAACACGAGGTCCTTTTCCAGCGAAGGGTTCTTTGATAACTTGAACAAATATTTCTTGACCCTTTTTCAGGTCAACTTCAATATTATCATATTTTAAATTTTTTCTATTTTTTCCGTGGTTTCGGTTGTTTTCTTCATTTAGAAATTCATCTGAGCCTATTTCAGAAAAAGGAAGAAATGCATTTAATTCAAAACCGACATCCACAAATGCTGCTTGCATACCAGGAAGTACATTCTCAACTTTTCCTTTATATACATTCCCAACCATTCGGTGATTATCTTGCTTTTCAATATAAACCTCAACCAGTTGGTTATCTTCTTTGATTGCGATGCGGGTTTCCCCCATGCTCTCATTTATAAATATTTCTTTGTGCATATCTCACCTTATGGTATTACACTATAAGCCGTTTGTGCATGTACGGTAAAAACTACACCAAAACAGTCACATTATTAGTGTACGCTACACAAACACCACTCTTATTATTGTGAGGTAAAAGAAGGAAGGAAAATATTGGCCCTATTTAGGGTGATATAATTCGTGTCAGTATCGGAAAAAAAATAAAAACTTTATATTCCCTCTAATCCCTTTCATTTAAAATTACAGGATTTCTTTCATTCTATCAAAGAATATATAATCTTAATTTAATGATATGGAAGATAGGATTTCATTTTTAACAAAAACGTTTTATTTTAGTTTATATTTTTTTCTATTTGTGTCCTTTGCTTTTACAAGATCAGAGAGCATCGCCATATGTGTTGATGTCAGAGGAAAAGTAAATCGAGAAGGAGGTGTAAGAACTGGTTTAATAAGAAAAGGCGATATTATATATAATGGTGATAAGATAATTACAAGTAAGAATGGGTTTTCATCTATTATATTTCACAATGATAAAACTAAAACAAATGTGTATGATAACACATCGATTAAAATTTTTTATGTTCAGAATCCAAACGGTAGTTTTTATGAAATCGCACTTTTTGGGGGTAAAGTTATTGCGGAAATGAAAAGTCAAAAATCCTTAAGAATATCTGCGCCATCAACTGAGGCTTTAGCAACAGGGGCTCATTTTATACTTGAGTATAGAAACGATTTATTATTTGATGATTCATCACATTCAATTTTTACTTTACTTACAGGTAGACTCGAAATAAAAAATGAAATTTCTGACCAATTTATATATCCTGATGCAGGTCAAACAATAATTTCTACTCTCGGAGGGAAAATACTTCAATTAAATACTTTTAAGAATAGCACAATAAGATCAAATTCTATAAACGATTTTAACCAATGATATGAAGAATACTGGTCATATTA
>CAZPIF010000221.1:0-3195 GCA_964586565.1 uncultured bacterium | reverse complement strand
CAGTTTTAAATACCCATTTACTTATAAAATTTGATCTTGGAGATAGAAAATTAAATCCACGAATATAGTCTCTTGATAACATAAAAGGATCAGCATCTCCAGGGTAAACCTCAATTGTTTCATCATCAATCTTGGTTATTTGATCTTCATCATAATATATAAAATCAAATTTTCTAGGACTTTTAAATTCTTTCAAACCCTCGTATTGATAATGTCCTAACTCTGGACTAAAGAAAAACTGTAATGATAACTTAGGCGAGTATATCATGCTAGCTTCAAAAGTCATTCCTTTTGAGTCATTACTTATATCCGAAAATATATATCTACTTCCATAAGTATTAGACGCTTGGTCATCATATATTTGTTCAATATACTGATCAGTATCAAATTCATTTCTAATAAAAATATCAAATTCTAGATCCCACCTTGAATCAGGCCTGAAATTAAATCCTGTTCCAAATGATTTATCGTATTCACCATCTTCCGCTCTTCTCTCTCCTATACGCATAAAACCATTTATTTTTTTTCTCCGATCAGTCTCAAATTTCAAACCAAATTTATTCCATGTCGGTCTACTTGCCAGAGGTCCACCTCTAGTAAATGTTCGATTCATTCCTCCAAATGAATTCCTATAATCCAACGATATAGAATGCCAATTATTTAAACGCATCCAACTTTCCATCCAAATTCCTGAGCTAACATTTTTAAAATCATAGTCCCAATCCTGATAACTACCAAAGCTAAAGGAGAATATTTGCCAAAATTTTCCTGGTGTATAGTCCTCATATTTAAGATTGCTATTTAATTTTTTTGAATTTGCTGATCTCATATAACCTAATTCATTGACATTGTACCCTGGTGAAATTTGGCCAAATGTTAAAGATCCCTTTAGATTTTTTCCTGAGATCTTAGCAATGCTAAACTCAGAACTTGTCCCTCCAAAGCTAGTCTTAGTACTATCAACAAAATTATCATCACCAGGTTGCTGAAAATAGTGAGCTGAACTTTGTTGAATATCTAAAATAACATTCTTATCTCCATATATGTTTGACATTGAGGTAACACCACTTATAACCCATGAAGGGTCAGGCATTGCATATTCAAAATCAAAACCAGCAACATAGGCACCTTTTAAAAAGGATGTATTTAGGTAATTATTTGAAAGATCTTGAATATTATTAGTAAGAAAACCACCAACAATAAATCTACCTTCATTCATATCCTGCTTTAATCGAACTACTGTAGAACTTGCTAAAGGCTCTATAATCTGTGACTTTTTAGAATTTAAAGAATCAATGTAAAAAGCTTCTTCTCTATCAGTCAACGCACCTAAAATACCTATTGAAAGTCCTTTAGATGTTTTCCCACTAAATTTTAATGCTGAGATTATTTTGGTATTTCTTGGATAATCATCATACTGTGTTCCAGTTTCGATAATTTCCCCTCTAGGATTTCTTCCAATTCTTCTACTATAAAATAATTGACTAGATCCCATATTGTCATCAATACCCCTGGTTTTGCCAAATTGAAAAATATCAGTACCTTCTAAAAAAAATGGCCGACGTTCATCAAAAAATGTTTCATATGCTGATAAATTCAAGTTCGCGGGGTCTGCCTCTACCTGACCAAAATCTGGATTTATAGTACCTGTTAGAGTAAAGTTAGAGCCAATACCTAATTTTAGATCAATACCTAAATTACCAAAAACATCATTTTTTTTCCAAAATGGATTATCTTTCTCTCCAGGCTCTAGGTAATCTATTACTGCAGTGTAAGGTAAAACCTCGATACGCTTTTTTTGTTTTTGTAATTGAATCCCTGTTAACGTTCCAAATTGAGAAACAAATCCTTTAGAATCCATTAGTATCGGAGACCAGAAAGTCTCCTCGCCAGAGCGAGCTGTTCTTCGATAAAAATTAACTCCCCATATTTGTTCTCTTTCCGAAGGATTATATCTTAACTGGGAAAGAGGTATCTTCATTTCAGCGGACCACCCATTTTCTAGTATAACAGATTTTGCTTCCCAAACTGCATCCCATGATCTGTCAGTTTCTGTATCATTATAGTGAAGCATATCTCTTAAAGAGCCACTTGGCCCAACCCAGAAACCAAAACATGTTCTCCTGTCTAAGTAACTATCAATCCCGACGGCAAACCAATCTGAGTATCCCCATCCATCACGACGTATTATTTGGCTAGCAATGGAATCAGGTGAATTATCAAATAAATACGCTCCAATATAAATGTGTTCATCATCTAGGACTACTCTTACCTCTGTTTTTTGTGTTGCAGTTTCACCAGGTCGTGGATCTTTCTGAATAAAACCAGTAATCGCTTCTCCCTCAGACCAAACTGATTCATCTAATAAACCATCTATATCTATACGATCCGTGGTTTGAAGAATATTATAGGACAGTTTTTTATCATTAGCAAAGACAACAACTATTGCCAAAGTAATAAATAATATTTTATTTTTGATCATAATTAAAAATACCGTACAAAAAAATTATAGTTTAGATGAAAAGTAAAATTACTGATCCTTGCATTAATGATATATCTAAGCTATTCACAAACGGAAAAAGTCACTTTAGATACAATACCTTAGTTGTAAATACTTGATCAAGGTATTGAACTTTTATAAAATAATATCCAGAAGCATACATATTATCTAGATTTAATGATATCACGCTATTCCCAATTACCTGAGGGTAATATTTTATGGATTTAACAACCTGGCCAGATAGTGAAATGACTTTTACATCTAAAATATCTATTTTTTCAATTAAGTTAATTGAAACATTCAGATTAGAATTAAAAGGATTTGGATAAACTTCCACTATCTCAAATTTAGTACTCAGCGATGATTCTTGATTAACTGAAAGAGCAATATTTGTACCATTTGGAGATGGGTTTAAATAGTCCCATTGACCTTGCGAAACTCTACCAAAAGATATGTCAGAGTTTTGGTTGGGAAAAGTGATTGAATCTAGTATTGTTTGTCCATCAGGCATAACCAGGGCAAGAAATTCTCCATTTGTTGAAAGTTTAAAATTACTATGTAGAGTACCTTGTTCTTGATCTTCATCACACCACACCAACATATAGCCCTGAGGTTCTATGATTGAGCCAACTTCAGGGAATTGCCACTTCATAAGATTATAATTTTTATCTGTTAAATAATAGCCAGCAAGATCA
>CAZPIF010000220.1:0-3244 GCA_964586565.1 uncultured bacterium | reverse complement strand
TGGTGTTCTTGCGGGTCAGTGGGGTGACTATGGTTTACCTCCGGAAAAAAGTAGTTTTGCTATGCATGCGTTTGTTGCCAGGCACTATTTAAATGGTGGTAACTATCCTAAAGGAACATCTAGGCGGATTGCAGAGACCGTATCACATCTAATAGAAAAAAATGGAGGCTCACTCTTTGTCAATGCAGGCGTAAAAAAAATAAAAATACATAAAGGAAGAGCAATAGGTGTTGAGATGGAAAATGGTGATCTAGTTCGTTCGAGTTCTATTATCAGTAGTGCAGGTGTTGTTAATACATTAGGAAAACTATTAGAAGGCTATGATTCAAAGAGAGACACCTTATCAAAAGATTTAAAAAATATTAAACAGACAGAAAGCTACGTATGCCTTCATATTGGTCTAAATGGGTCTTCAAAAAAACTTGGTCTAAAAAACACCAATCTTTGGATATATCCAGGTTATGACCATGATAAATCTGTTAATAGGTTCATCAATGATTTCAATAATGATTTTCCAGTGTTATATGTATCATTTCCCTCTGCCAAAGATACTTCATGGGATAGTGAGCATCCAGGCACTGCAACTATGGAAGCTATAACTTTAAGTAGATGGGGTTGGTATAAAAAATGGGAAAACCTTTCGTGGAAGCAAAGAGGTGATGAATATGAAAAAGCCAAAGATGACCTTTCTGATAGAATTATGGATGTAATCTTTGATAATGTTAGTGGTATAAAGGAGTCTATAGACTATAAGGAACTTTCTTCACCATTAACAGTGCGAGACCTTGCAAATTATCCTAGAGGTGAGATGTATGGTATTGATCATTCTCCTAAAAGATTTCGACAGAGATGGCTTCGTCCCAAATCTGCAATAAAAGGTCTTTATTTTACAGGGCAAGATATTACCACAGTTGGGGTCTCAAGCGCATTATTTTCAGGTTTGTTAACTGCTTCATCAGTATTAAAAAAAGATCTCTCAGTAATGATAAAAGATTAAACCGTTTTCATTGTGGAATGCGTTATTATAAGTTGGATCCCATAAGGCTATCAATATTATTATATCTATCTTGTATTTTATATGCCAAGACAAAGCCTATTGAAGGAAGGGTCATTAGCGATTCAGATAAGTATCTCTCAGATGTGAGTGTTGTCTCATTGCCATCGTCCATTTCAACAAAAACTAATACGGAAGGAGGCTTTTATTTAGATATACCTATAAATGATAAAAAGCTTGCTTTTAATGTAAAAGGTTACATCCCAGATACTGCAAACGCGGTACTTTTTAAGAATGATTCTGAGATAGTTTTAATAAAGATCATTGAGGTTAATTATTTGGATTCGGTCGATACCCAAATAAGATTTGTTTTATCAAGAGATGGTGAAAATATAAATATTTATGGGAAAGATGGTATGTCGAGCAAAGGTATTTTCAGTACTCAAGATATGATTAGGCAGGATAATTCAATTGTATCATACTTTAACCATATTAATGAGTCTGATTTTTATTTTAGAGGATCTGACTATAGAGATATGAATAAACTCTATAATAATTTAAGAATCGATTATTTACATCACCCTCTTACTAATATTAATCTGATTGGCAATGGGGGTCTCTCTGAATTAATCATAACACGAGGGGGGTTCAATAAAATAATAGCTTCGTCTGGAGTAATGAACTTTATTCCAGAAATTGATTATAATAATGCGTTATATCTCAATGCCCAAGGCAGTCAAAGAAATGAAAATAATATCGATGGTTTTGCATCTCTTGGTTCTAAATATGCTACTATTAACGGAGGTTCAAGCCAGAGTGATGATTATTTATTCCCAGTCTCAGATACTCTTAACGCGGTAATAACTAGAACAAATAAAAGAGTATTTTCAAATATTGGTATAACAAATAACAGGAACCTTGAAATCATTGTAAATGGTGTACAGAATAAGAATAGCTATTTTAATCCAATACATAGTGATACTACAGAGATCGTAAACAATAATCTTATGATTAAAGTCGATCAGTGGAACCCGTTTACAGGAAGAATTAGTTTATTTGGATTAAATCAAGACTTATCAGGATATCATAATAATAGTCTAACCAGTTTAAATAAGAATGATCGGTGTAGCGCTCTAGGATTTTTGTTTGAAAAAGATATAAATAATTTTTTATTTACTTTTTCAACCACATCTACAATTATTAATGCAGACTGGAGTATTGGTACAACGAGAATTCAGACCGAGAGACAAAACTCACTTTTTACTGGTTCTACCCAGATCTTTTTCAATAAGCGCAAAGAGGGACTTTATTTTAAAGACCTAAAGATAGTATATAGCAAAGAGAGAACGGCAGATGTTACTGACACCTCTTCTAGCATAGATATAAAAGCTAATTATTGGGATAACAATAGTTTTCAAATTAATACATCAATAATTGATCCAAAAAATGTAGACAGACTAGTACACCTGACTGTAGGTAATGTTTACAGTACTCCGAATATTGATAATACATTAAAAGGGGTCTTGCCATTATCACCATTTGTAGATAATCTAGATGTTTTGCCACAACAACACTCTTCCATAGAATTAGGATTGTCCATTAAAAAAAGATTTGAAAAATATAATTGGTCATACAGTCTTGATTTTGATGCTTTTGACAATTATTATAAACAAAAGCGTGTTCATATTCCTGTTTTAGGAGGATACAATACTTATCCAAAGAACATAGGAGATATCAGACTTTCAGGTCTAGTTTTCCATTTTCAATTAGAGCCATATATAAGGAGATTTAAATTTTCCACAGACATATCATCACATTATTCAGATGACCTTTCAAAATTTCAATTTTTATCAAAAAATGTTATTAATAATGAGGTATCGTTTATCAATAAGTTCTTTAATTTCAGTATTAGAGTATCAAGCTATGGCAAACGATCTTTTACTGCTTTAGATCAAGACAGTGAGTTGCTATACTATGAATTAAAACCTTTTAGAGATTATAGTGTACGGCTATCAAAACAATTTATTGTTAAGTGGTTTACAATAACACTATCGCTTAGTGGTGTTAATTTAACAGATCAGGTCGTCAAAATAGGTGATTTCAAAACTAATGAAAGAAAATATTTATTTAATATGAATTTTATTTTCAAATAAAATCATTTTTTCATAAATATTATAATATTTTATTACCAACCCTCAAAATACTTAGCCTAATTTAGATTCCTTTTTATATTAACTTTTTGGAGTATTA
>CAZPIF010000219.1:0-3271 GCA_964586565.1 uncultured bacterium | reverse complement strand
GAGGCAACCGGTGGCTGCCATAAGGACGATTGGTCGAGTTACACAAGGGGTAAAACTAGTTAAGTTGGATGATGGTGCGAGCATCTCTTCAATAACAAGGGTTATAAGTGATGACGCCACCCCAGTAAAAAAAGATGAGTCCGCTCAAGAAACAGAAGACGCTTCTAATGATGAGTCATGATAAATGTAGCCGCGCTTGAAGAAATATATTTAAACATAAATAAAGCAAAAAGAAAGCAGGGGAACAACCACCAGCCTCAAATAGTCGCAGTTACAAAAACGCAGCCCTTTTCGGCAATTCAAAGTGTTTACAATTGTGGAGTTTTTTCTATTGGGGAAAACCGAGTTCAAGAGGCCTTAAACAAGTTCCAGTCATTTTATAAAATGCCAAACCTAACAAGGCGGTTTATAGGCCACCTTCAATCCAATAAGGTGAAAAAGTGTATGGAGTTGTTTGACACAATTGACTCAGTTGATTCTTTAAAACTCATAAAAAAAATATCGAAACAAGCTTCAGAAATGAATAAGGTGTTTCCTGTCTTGTTAGAGGTTAATACTAGCGGAGAAGAACAAAAATACGGTTTTTTACCAAGTAAAATAGACGAAATGTTAAGGTGTTTTGATGAGTTGTCCGTTAGGGTGGAGGGGTTGATGACCATTGGTCCCCTAACTCAAGATAGACAAAAAACTAGAGAGTCATTCAAGCTGCTTAAGGAATTACAAGCCAGCATTAATGAGCGACTAGGGCGGGACCAACTTAAAGAACTCTCAATGGGAATGAGTGGTGATTATGAGATTGCGATTGAAGAGGGATCAACAATGATCAGGCTTGGCACGGTGCTTTTTGGAAAGAGAAATAGGTAGGGTTTTTTATAGGCCCCTGAGTGGGTCCAGCCAGGGTATAATGAAGTCTAGTACGCGGCGGTAGCTTAGGGTGATCTGCCAAGAATTAATTGCTTCATCAATATCTTCAGCTTCTGTTCCCGCCATTCCCCCATATATAAAAACTGGTTTTTGTAGGCCAACAGCGAAACCTCCCATTTTTATGTTCCATAAAAAACTAACCCCAGGAGAAACAATTGTTGATTTGGAGTTAGGAGCAGCTTCTCCGTTCCAGTATGCGCGCGTGGTGTGTCTTATGGATAAATTTCCGCCTATAGAGACATTTAACTTCCCAACTTTATTGCTCAATGCGTTTATGTTTGCATCGTAGAGGTTAGATGCTTGATAACCATATTTATTTTCACCCATTGGAATTTCTATGCTCATAGACCCGCCAACAAAAACAGGGGTGGTGGTTCGTTTTTTAAAGTATTGGAGCTCTAGAATGCCCTTATGTGACCCTTCGCTAATACTGAAATGCCTGTGCTCGGTTTGTTCTTTTCCATTTAAAAAGAAAGGGTCAGAGGTAATTGTATTTTTAGAGGGTAAAACCACACCGCTTCCAAAGAAAAGCCGTTTTCCAGCTCCTTGACCGTCATTATAAAGGAGATAGCGAAGCATTATCCGAGTATCCCCAAGAAGGCCCCCGGTCGAATTAATAAAGTCAGACAAGCTATTTTCATCTCTATGATGAATTGTGGTGGTGTCACCATCCCAGGTCATAACCCTATTTCCTAGGGCTTGGGAAATAGTCACATTCCAATAATTAGAAAGACCTATTGTGATGGCCGGTGACAGCATAAGGGTTGTTAAGGTCCCCTCATGTTCAAAGCCTTCTCCCGACCCGGGTACGGCTTCATGCCACCAGTCAATATATTGATTTACATTGTCTAAGTTGAGCATAATTTGCCCAGCCCAAAGTCCAACGCCCTTGTCTGAGTTGCCGACCGGCAAAGAGGGGTTACCTCAAAGTGATCATTGACCTTGAAGTGAAAAAAAGAATAAAAAAAGAATAAAAAAATATTTCATATTTCTGTTAATTTGGGTGGATATGAATATGATAGTATATAGCATATACCCGCCCGAAAAATACAATAAAAAACAGGAAACAAGCGACCATGTAATATATTTTAAAAAACAGAAGACCTGGTTAACCCCCTTGTCGTTTCGACCTGAAATTATAAACCCGAAAACTTTTCTTGATCTAAAAAAAAGATTCTCTATTGAGTCTATTCTTGTTTTAGACAAAACAACCTTAAAAACTGGATCGGCCTACATTAAAGATCACGTTAATCGCTCTGGTTATAATTTTCTTTTAGGAAAAACCCCTCTTGAAGGTTTTCCTGTTTTTCCCGATATGTCAAAAATTTATAATCCAATAAGAGGAATGGAGGCCGTTGTTGTTCATACTGTTGGGCCTGAAAGGTTTTCTGCTTGTAATGGGGCAGGGATTATATTTTCTGAATCGGCTGGATTAATAACCCCGGTTTGGCACTATGTAGGGGTAAGGGTTAGAGCAAAAACACAAATATAAGAACAAAGGCCTAGGGGTTAAGTTTTTTTGCAATCTTGCAACCCAAAAAAACATTGTTAAGAGCTAGAAAAATATTGGCAGCGAGGCTTCTTTTATTTGTTTTTTTAACAATAGAGTTCAGCAAATAAGGTGTAATGTTTTTTCCGGTAACATTCTTCTTCTCTAGGTCTTTGTTTGCCTCAGATATAATTGAGTCAATTTCAGGCTTTGGGATTTCATATTTTTTTGGTATGGGGTTGAAAACAAGCGTTGATGAAGAGATGCCAAGGTTAAAATTATTATTAAAAATATTAATTATTTCATTGGCGCTATTAACCCTGTCAAGGTTTGTGATACCTGACTGCCTGGAATAGAAAGAGGGAACCTCTTTTGTTTTGTAGCCAACCACTGTAACGCCAAGGGTTTCTAAGTGTTCAAATGTTTTTGGTATGTCGAGCACGGCTTTAATTCCTGCAGAGATTACAATTTGAGAGGTGTTAGAAAGAGAAAAGAGGTCTTGGGAGATATCAAAACTTTTACTTCCGCCAAAGTGGACACCGCCAATACCGCCAGTTGAAAAGGTTTTTATGTTTGCGATGTTAGATATATGCATGGTGGCAGATACTGTGGTTCCACCAGACCAGCCTTTTGTTATTGCGATTCCAATTTCTCTCCGAGATATCTTGTGGGCCTCTTCCGAGCCAGAAAGAAGCTTTAGTTCTTCTGGTTCTAGCCCAACAGTTGGTTGGCCATTTAATAAAGCAATGATAGCTGGGGTCACCCCATTTTTGATGCAAATCTCAACAGCTTCCAGGGCAAATTCCAGGTTTTTTGGATAAGGCATCCCATGTGTTATTATTGTTGATTCCAGCGCCA
>CAZPIF010000218.1:0-3308 GCA_964586565.1 uncultured bacterium | reverse complement strand
CACATGAGGTTTTAGCTCATGTAAGTGGTAAAATGAGAATGCATTTTATAAAGATATTACCAGGTGATGTTGTTACTCTTGAAATATCACCTTATGATTTAACTCGCGGAAGAATAACATATAGGCAGAAGTAATAAAATATGAAAGTAAGACCATCAGTAAAAAAGATTTGCACTAAATGCAAAGTAATTAAAAGGAAAGGAGTTGTTTTGGTAATTTGTGATAATCCAAAACATAAACAGCGACAAGGCTAGGATTTATAATGGCTAGAATAGTAGGTATAGATTTACCACGTAATAAAAAAGTTGTGTATTCTTTGAAGTACATTCATGGAATTGGACTAACAACTGCAAAGATGCTTTGTGAAAAAGCAAAAGTTGATTTTGATGTCAGGGTGCAGGATCTTAATGAAAATCAAGTTGTCTCACTACGTAACGCAATAGCAAATCTAGGTTTAAAAGTTGAAGGTGAGTTAAGATCTCAAGTTGCTATGAATATCAAAAGATTAAAAGATGCAGGCTCTTATAAAGGACTGCGGCATAGACGAGGCTTACCAGCTAATGGACAGAGAACAAAAACTAATGCAAGGACACGTAAGGGTAAGAAACGTACGATTGGACTTGGTAAGAGTTAAATACTAATAAAAGAGAGATTATTTTGGCAGATACAAAAACAAAAAAGAAGAAGAAAAAAAATATTGAACCACATGGTATAGCCCATATTAAATCAACTTTTAATAATACACATATAACGTTAACAGACAGATTTGGTAATGTTATAGTATGGGAGAAGGCGGGCACTTCTGGTTTTAAAGGTTCCAGAAAAAGCACAGCTTACGCAGCGACTATGGCAGCAGAGAAAGCTGCGCAAGCTGCTCTTTCATTGGGATTGTCTAGTGTGGAAGTTGAAGTAAAAGGACCGGGTGCTGGAAGAGAATCAGCGATCAGGTCGCTTGCTGTTACAGGTCTGCAAATTACTAGTATTAAAGATGTAACTCCATTGCCTCACAATGGTTGTAGACCGCCAAAGCGAAGAAGAGTTTAATTGATATGGCAAAATTAACAACACCAAAAGGTAAATTAGTCAGAAAATTTGGAGAAAATATTTTTGGAAATCCTAAATATGATAATCTTCTTAATAGGAAACCCTACGCACCTGGGCAACATGGTCAATCCCGAAGATCGAAATTATCTAATTATGGACTACAACTTCGAGAAAAGCAAAAAATAAAATTCATGTATGGTCTTTTAGAAAAACAATTTCGGTTAACTTTTAAACGAGCAGAAAAAATGAAGGGCGAAACTGGTACTAATATGTTACAACTTCTAGAATGTAGATTGGATAATGTTGTATATAGATTAGGTTTTGCTCCATCTAGGCCTGCAGCGAGGCAGTTAGTCTCTCATAAACATTTCTTAGTGAACAATAAAGTTGTTAATATTCCTTCATATACGCTTATACCTGGAGATACCATCGAGGTACGATCAAAAAGTAAAAAAATGGATATTATTCTTGAATCTATGAGACGTATCAAAGGAGATATAGATTTAACGTGGCTAGGATTAGATAAAGGTAAAATGCGTGGTACCTTTCAATCAGTCCCAGAAAGGGATGAAATGCATCTGACAGTGAATGAACAGTTAGTTGTAGAACTTTACTCAAAATAATTATAATTGAAATAGGAAATATATTTTATGGCTAAAAAAGTACTTGAATTAAATGTTGATTATAAAGAATTATCTAAGTCTGGTGATAATGGGTCATTTTCTTTACAACCTCTAGAGAGAGGATTTGGGACTACTATAGGTAATGCAATGCGACGTGTTCTTCTTACTAGTATACCAGGCGCTGCTATTACTCATGTTAAAATTGATGGAGTCCAGCATGAATTCTCAACAATAGAGGGGGTCAAAGAAGACGTTGCAGACATTATTATGAATTTGAAAAAGGTGAGATTTAAATTAATGGATAATGAGCCCGATAAAATCACTCTTAAGCTAAAAGGTAAAAAAGTATTTACAGCGCAAGATATTCAGGATGCAAGTGACCAATACGAAATACTAAATTGTCAAGAATATATTACTGAGATCAATTCTAAGGGTAAGCTTGATATTGAACTTCGCATTGGTATTGGAAAGGGATATGTTCCATCTGAAGAAAATAATCGCCCGAATTTGCCACTTGGGACTCTATCTATTGATAGTATCTTTAACCCTGTGACTCAAGTTACGTTTGATGTTCAACCAGTCCCTGGTGCAAAAGATCCTATTGAAATCCTTTCAATAAATTTAACTACTGATGGTTCAATTACTGCGAAAGATGCAGTATCATACTCAGCAACATATTTAAGAGAGCATTTTAAGTTTATTGAAGCAATCTCTAACCCTAGTGTATTAGAGATATCGGATGGAGTATCTGATGAAACAATGGCATTAAGAAAATTATTAAATCAAACTATAGATGAAATGGAGTTGTCAGTAAGGAGCTATAATTGTCTTCAAGCTGCTGGAATTAAATATATTCATGAGCTTGTTAGCAAAGAAGAAAACCAAATGTTGAAATACAAAAATTTTGGAAGGAAGTCTTTGACTGAGCTAGTTGAAAAACTCGACACAATGGGACTACATTTTGGTATGCAGGTTGATAAAATTATGGCTGAAGAAGGATAATAATGCGGCATAAAAAACTTGGGCGAAAGCTTAGCCGAAAAAGTGCTCACAGAAAAGCTTTGATGTCGAATTTGGCTTCTGCTCTAATAACTCATAAAAAAATAAAGACAACTGATGCGAAAGCAAAAGAATTAAGAAGGTTTATTGAACCACTGGTTACTTTTGCTAAACGTGGTGATCTTCATTCACGCAGGCAAGTACTAAAAAAAATTCGACATAAAACAATTGTTCGGGAGTTATTTGAAAGTATAGGGCCACTATATGAAAATCGAAATGGAGGCTACACCCGAATTATCAAATTAGGATTTAGAGATAATGATTGTGCACCTGTTTCAATTGTTGAATTTGTGGATATGTCAACTAATGCTGATTCAAAAGATACAGAAAAGTCCTAGCAAGCGTATTTGTGAAAAAATTCTTTAAAGAATCAAGAAGGGCAACATTTGTTGCCCTTCTTTTTTTGTTTAAATATAATTTAAATGCTCAGGCCTTTGACGTTAGGGCGCTTTGGGTAGTTCGTGATTATATGACTTCAAAAGAAAAAATTGATAAAATCATTAAATTTGCAAATGAAAATAATTACAACCATCTTTTCGTACAAGTACGAGGCAGGGGAGATGCTTATTATAAGTCTAGCAT
>CAZPIF010000217.1:0-3315 GCA_964586565.1 uncultured bacterium | reverse complement strand
TTAAAGGTAACATTATTAGGGTAGTCAAATTCATCCCCCCCATCACAACCGTTGCTACAAGTAGACAATGAATAGTTGCTTAAATCTAGATCTGCACCTGTACCATTATAAATCTCTAGATATTTATTGTTTGCACTTCCCTCCGCAACTTCTGAGAAAAATATACCAGATGTTTCCTGCGAATAGCTAATTGTGACAGCTATTACAATCATTAACTTTTTAATCATAACTATTACCCTTATTTTATTATTAAAAACTTTCCTTCTTTGATTTTACCCGAGGACCTATCTTCAACAGTAAAAAGATAAAGACCTGACGCAGCGGCCTGATCATACATTGTGATCATATCCCAGGCATGCTCTCTGCCTGGCATGAGAGGATTTTTACTATCATTGATATTTTCAATATCTTGACCTTTATAATTTTCATCATGCTCTATGATATCCACCAAATCTCCTGCAAGAGTAAATATTCGTATCTCAGCTTCTGTAGGTAGATTCCTAAACCATATCATTTTACTGCGACTACTGTATCCATCCCAAAGCGCTTGACCTCTATAGGGATTAGGATATACCGTGGGTTCACTATTCCAGCTAATATCATCTAAGTCAGATTTACCTGGGTAGATATACACTCTATTTGAGTAAATCGAACTTTCCAAACTTTCAAGGTTTGCATCTGGATCACCGCGATCATAAGCCGTGACCGCATAATAATTTAACCATCCATCTTTAATTTGAGAATTCTCAAATTTATAATGGTAGTAATTACCATTAATATTAACACTGTCTGGCTCACCAAAGCTATTTGTTATCTGCACCATAGAAAATCCCGTATTGTAGCCTACGTCATTTACTTTATCTGCTTCAAGAAGAAGTGAATATTCATCTAAAGATCCATTATTTGTTTTTCTTGCACCATAGACCTTGTAACCCTCAAAGTCAGCCTCTTGGCTTATGGGATCGATAAAAGATTCAGAATTATTTTGCCAGTATATAGCCACTTTTTTTGATTGAATATCAACATGTATATTTGGAGCAGGTGGAGGAGCGGGTAGAATATACCTGTCTATTTTTTGATTATTATTTGTGTCTTCTCCTTCATCAAGAATATTATTTCTATTTTTATCCTCACCGTTATACGCCCTCTGTGCCCAGTCATAATTAACGTGAACATTGCCTCTCCTACCAGGTGAGTCTCCGCTAAATCCATCAGCCCAAAGTCCGCAGACCACGGTAAAAGCAACACTGCAAGAATCTCCGGGTGGTAATTTCCAAGCAGTTGAGTCTGAATTTGGAATTGATCCTGAAGGTCCTGCAGAGAGAATAAAAAGCCAACTATTTTCATTAGCTGGGTAGCCATCAGATGTATAGTCTGGACCAGTACCCTTAGGAACAGAAGAGATCATCTTTGAATATCTCTCATTATCATTTAGAGGCATACTATACGCTGGATAGTCACTATTATTTGAGTTGGTCCAGACCCACTGGGAATAATTTGTATTAATATAGTCCATGGGTATCGAACTACCAAGAACAGCCATCCCAAAATAAGACTGGGCCCAACCATCATCACCATCAGCATCATATTGATATCCAATGTTTCTTTTAAAACCAGCGTCATCATCAGACTCATCAAAGCCATTTAGATTATCATACCATGTAAAACCACCTCCCGGAGTAAAATAATCTGTGTAGTTAAAATTTGCAACAGAGGGGTCTACCCAAATACCTGCATACAAATCATTTATCGTATCCTCTGATGCATTCTTAAAAGTATAGTTTAGGATAACAAAAGCATCTGCATATGCATAATTCCATGCGTAGCTCTCAAGATGAATATCAATACCTAATGGGCTATGATTTGGAATCGCTAAATTATCTGATACTGTTTCACCATAATCTTTAAAATTTGCAGACATGTCCTGATGTGACACAGCATTAGGTGAATAATATTTTGCCATGGAATCTTGAGTGGTCGATGATATAGATGATTGAATAAGTATCTGGCTATCTGCAAAAAGCTCAAATCCTTCATTCCCTGCTTCAAAAACACCATCTACTATGGATGTTGATACTCTTCTTTCCCCATCTACAATTCCTCCTACCCAAAGCCCAGCATAGGAAAAATGTTCTACCTGCTCTCTTAATATTTCAGTCTGTTGTTTATACTGACAGGATGGGTGTATACTACCGTCTTCCATTCGGTTCCATCCGTTACCAAGAATTCCAAAATTTGTAATTGTCAGTCCAAGATTTCCAACTGAGGTATATTTATCATACTCATCTGCGGCGTATTGAATTCTATATAGGGACCTTTCTTGAGAAAAAAGTAAAGAGAGAAGAATTAAAGCAATACAAAATAATCGCATATTATTTTAAAAAGGCAGCTTTTCTCACAGTATATCTTGGGCCAGAAGTAAGTTTGAAAAAGTATATACCTGTAGGGTGTCCAGTCGCATCCCATGTAAATTGATTAAGTCCAAGATGAAGTAGCCCATTGTTTAATGTTTCAATTTTTTGACCTAGAAGGTCAAACACTTCAAGAACGGCATGACTCTCTTGATCTATATCAATATTTATAGTAACAAAATTATTAAATGGATTAGGATAAATAGATATCACACTAAATCTATTCAGAATGTGGGAATCTCTATTAATATTTAGAGTACCATTGTAAGCAATACCAGGAGATCCAAATTCTCCACTACCGTAGTTCAAAGTTGAAGCATGCCAATTATCGATTAAATTGTTTTCAATTGCAAGCTCATGTATCTCCATCGACACACCACTTGAAAATGGCCACTGGCTATTATAGTGAACTTCATCAACTATAGCGCCCGCTTCATCTAATAGAATAACTTCATCTTCAGAATTTGAAAGAGAAAAATTATTGTAAACATAATCTGAGTTAATTCCACCATTTGAACTAGGATTACCATTTCGAGAGAGCACAAAATATTCACCCGGATTCAGAATGATTAGAGATTCATCTAATGAAATAACATGTTCATCATCGCCTGTATCAACTATGCTCCACCCGCTTATATCTACCACATCATTAGTCGTATTTATAATCTCAAACCACTCGCCGTAGGAGTCTGAAACAGATGATGGATTGACCATGATTTCAGATATCATAATTCCCACATCTGAAAATGTTAGGTCATCAAACCAAACATCCATATAGACAGGAAGATGGTCAGATGCATCATGCAGAGCATTGGCAATCGTATTATTAACAGAAGAGTTGTTGCCATCAGTGATGGCATCATTAAAGTGATTACCATCATTACCTAGAGCCAAGTATGTATCC
>CAZPIF010000216.1:0-3326 GCA_964586565.1 uncultured bacterium | reverse complement strand
GCATTCGTATTTAAATCTATTATTTAATTCAAAAGAATCAGATTTGATTCTACCTTGTATAAATATTTTTGTTTTAGCATCCAAATATCCTTTATCTAATTCTCCTTGATATGGATCCCTAATCTTCCACCTAGTTGTTATATATGATGATATCGGCCCATTGTCATAATATTCTATATGATAATCATTATTAAGAAGTATATCTTTAATTAAAATTTGAAAATTATCAGTTGATGCAGTCCCAATGTAAAATTTATTTGAGTATTCAATATTTTTATTAACATTTCTAGTGAAAGAAGTGCAGGAGAAATTTAATACACTAATAAAAATTATAAATATACTAAAGCTTATCTTATTTTTTTTTGAGAAGTATTTCATTCTAAAATTATAGGCAATTCCAAATTTTAGTCTTCTACATGAAACCTAATAGAGTATTTTAGGTAGGTAGATCCTCTCGATCTTTATAAGCAGAGAATGCAAGCAATAGAACCATGATAATTAAAACCCATATGGATGCATGGTGATACTCACTCTGAGAGTACATTAATAGGTCCGTAAATCTTCCAATCAGTAAGGAAATTCGCCCCATAACTGCAAAACCAAATGAAGCACCAAAGGACACCATTAGAAAATAAATTCCAATTTTTGTGACTTTTCCAAAAGTACCTTTATGTTCTTTAGAAAAATAGAAATAAAGAAGTCCAGATAATGTTCCAAAAAAAATAATAAGATTGTTAAAATGAGATTGTCCAAGTAAACTAAAAAAAGGTAGATCCGTACCAGCTATAGGAATTATAGTTCCTTTTACCTGACCTAATACATTTGAATTAAGATATCCATATGCTCTTAATCCAGCTGCCATTCCAACTGTATATGCTATACCCCATCTAGCCATCCAATTTAGAGGCCTGTATAAGCTTAAAAGCATCATAATGCCTAATCCGAACGGAATTATATATATAAGATCAATATCATGTCCTTTATCAATTCCACCTGAGGGAAAAATATTTCCTGAGAGAACGCTCAATCCATCATAGATTCTATACCATAAACCCTCATCTGTATAATTTTGGGATGGCCAGAGTCGACCAAAAAGATTTGGTTGTATTTGAGTCCAAAAAAAGATGGACATCCAATATCCTGCAGAAACACCTACAAAAATATGCTCTGCAATTTTATAAAACGGATTATCTTTATATAAGAATGAAAAAATTGATAGTGTCAAAAAAACTGCTATCCATACGCCAATTAATTCCATATTCATCTAATTTATTCCTCGGGAATTCTTTGAGCGATTTCTTTCAATAAAGTATCCAATATTTCCAAATATAATGAATAATACAATTACAAGATGCGCTACTGATTGAGCATCCATCCCACTAGTGCCTATACCTTTAACACCTATCAGCGCCTCATATTCTGCTGCACCTGGCATTCCTGCTAGGACACCTTGCAATTGGCCAGCTTGCACATACGGCATCACCTCATTAACCTGTATTGAAGTAGTTCCTGTAGTCATCTGAACATTTGTAACGTCAACTGCAAATTGCACCCATTCTATTGTACCAGGATATCCGGCAGAAGCTGAAAATAAAAAATCAAAATCTTCAAACTTATTAATACCATCCATCATTGGGATTTCAGTTACTTTTGTTCCTCGAGCATCGATAGTATATAGTTTTCTAATGTTGCTAACTATACCTTTTACAACAGCCTCGTTACCAGGTCTAAAACCAAGCAAGACATAGTCTACTCCATATGTTAATCCAAATTCATTGACCGCTACCTCTTCCAATGCCTCCTCTGCCATAAAAAGCCCATCTGCCCATAAACAGACTACATATACTTTGTGTCCATTCCTGAATAAATGACGCAGTACAGATGTGGTCATTGGATGAATCTCTGGCTTTGTACTTGGTCCATACTCACATGATAATAAAACCTTTGAATTTGGCTTTAAATTGTCAATTGTATCGTATGCTTGTTTAGTAGTAGCAGTAGCCCTTATTGGCAGAGAAATAGGGTATATAAGCGGTAATAGGACAACAACGCCTATGATTAAGAATATCCATCTTCTATCCACTTTACCAAGTTTAAGAATTAATTCAACTACAGAGTTCATTACTCACCTATATAAGACCTTTCAATTCCTAATATGTATCTAACTGATGTTCCAAAAATTCCTAATCCAATACCTATCATTATTGATCTAGCTCCTGCAACGTTTGGGTTTTTATAAATCCATTCTTGAAGATATGGTAAGTAAAAAATCCCAGGTTGGTCTAGGGGCCAGTTCATACTACTACCTATTGTGGTAACTATAATTAAACCTAAACAAACAGAAATTGCAGTATATTGTTTATTTTTATAAACAATGTTAATGGTGATACCAAGGAGCAAGACGAGTAAATACATTATAAACCAACTTGATATGTTGCTACCAAGTGGAACACGACCAATCATAATTATTATTCCAGAAACAAGTAACAACGTCGCTTCAAAATTTCTTATTCTGAATGCTCTATATGAAGCAGAAGCAACATAAAAAGCAAGTAAAGCAAACATAGTAGCTTGCATCGGAGCGAACATATAATTAAACATCCATTTAAATAATGTTCCCTTACCTGTCACATGCGTACCCCATTCTATATCTGGATTGCCTTTATAAAGAAAACCAGCCGTTATTGCAAAAAATAAACCAGCTATAGCAAAAATACTATACTCCCAACCAGATTGTTTTTTCATAACTTTTTGCATTTGAAGTTTAAAAAGATTGAATCCACCTAAAAATATTGCAAAACTTGCTAATATATCGAACCATTGGGTAGCATCGTCGTCAATAAAACTTTTCATAGCAGGTTGATCTGTAAACCAACCAAATAGCGTAAGGAAACCAATAACTGATACAATTAAAATAGGTATTTGTCTTTTCCAAATCATAACTATCTAACTGTTAAAATATCCATAATATTTAGCTCAATTATTCCTATATCGAATAATAATCGAAGAAACACGCCCCCAACAATTAATGAAATAATTATTAGTTTTATCATATCTTGACCTTTTACACCACCAACCAATTCTGGTTTTTCAGAAAGATAGGCACTGGCTGCAAAAAATTCCTCACCTATTAAAGTATAGTCGCAAGCTGTAACAAAAAAAGGTATTTGAGTAGGCGAGGCCGTTCCTGCAATTTGAATAGCACCAATTGAGTTACCTGTTTCCGCAAGAATTAGAGATTCTGCGTAAAATTTACCCATGTATATACATGCCGCTGGTTTTTCCCTAACCATTATGCCATTTACACCCGCAGCATATGCAAATTG